>CADDZG010000011.1 GCA_902812355.1 Actinomycetota bacterium
CCCGGCCCCCAGCCTCACGGCGCGCCGATCCCTCCCGACGCGCTGCGCTGGGTGCTGGCGGGGGCCGGATGCGTGGTCGGGGCCGGGCTGCTGCGACGGCTCGCCGTGAGGCTGGGGGCCGGGGGGATGACCGCCTCTAGGCGGTAGCGACGAGCGACGCGTCCTCGGCGAGCATGTCGAGGAACGCGCGCACCACCACGGGATCGAACTGCGTGCCGGCGCCGGCACGCAACCGCCGGCGTGCCTCCTCGACCGGGAGGCGTTGGCGGTAGGGACGGTCGGTGGTCATCGCATGGAACGCGTCGCACACCAGGATGATGCGCGCTGCGAGCGGTATCCCGTCGCCCCGCAGGCCGTCGGGGTAGCCGGACCCGTCGAAGTGCTCGTGGCAGTGGCGCACGATCGGACGCACGTCGGCGAGCCGCTCGATCGGGGCGAGGATCATCTCGCCGATCTCGGGGTGCTTCTCCATCACCCCGCGCTCCTCGGGGGTGAGGGGGCCCGGCTTGCGGAGTATGTCGGAAGGGATGCCGATCTTGCCGATGTCGTGGAACAGCGCCCCGAGCTCGAGCCGCTTGAGATCCGCCCCCGACACCCCGAGCCGCCGCCCGACGTCGAGCGCCATGTCGGTGATCGAGCGCGCATGCGAGGAGGTGTACTCGTCCTTCGCCTCGAGGGCGTTGGCCAGGGCTTCGACCGTCGACAGGAAGGTCTGCTCGAGGCTCTCGAAGCTGGTGGCGTTGTTGATCGCCAGGCGGGCCTGGTAGGCGATACCGGCGAGCAGGCGCATCTTGCGCTCGGAGAAGGCGTAGTCCCCGAGGGCCGGAGCGCCGACCACGATCGAACCGTGGCGGTTGCCGTCCAGGCGCAGCGGGGCGATCGCATAGGTGAGCCCGCCGAAGGCTTCTGCGGCTCCGGGCACCTCCCGAATCGCCGGGCTCGGATCGGCGAGCAGGAACGGGCTCTCGGGATCGAAGCCCTCCTCCAGCATGCTCGCCGGGAAGCGCAGGGCGGCGAGGCGGCTGCGCTCCTCGCCGGAGTAGCCCCACGACGCCCGGCATACGAAACCGCCCTCCGGCTCCTGCAGCCACACCGTGGTCTTCGGCGAACCGAGCAGGCGAGCCGCCGAAGCGACGATGCGCTCGAGCACCTGATCCATGCCTTCCGCCGCCGACAGCTCCATCGCCAGCTCGAGCAGGGCGTTGGCGATGTCCGCGTTCTCTTTCTGGCTGCGGTACAGCAGGAGCCGCTGCATCGCCAGCGATGCCTGGTAGGCGATCCCGGCCAGCAGCCGCAGGCGGTCGTCGGTGAAGAAGCGTCGCTGATCCGGGGGTTGGCCCACGGCCAGCCACCCCTCGATACCGTGAGCCGGGAGCAGCGGGGCGATCGCGACGTCGCAGAACCCCTCCCGGTCCCGATCGAGGCCGGCCATGGACAGCACCCGGTCCTCGGGCAGGACGAAGGGTTCACGCCTGTGCCCGAGCAACGCGCGCCCGGCTTCGACGGACACGGGCATGCGGATGAGGGCCCCGGCCGTCCCGGTGCCGACCGAGCCGCGGTGAGCGGCGCACCGGAAGGAGCGGCCCTCGGCATCGAGGAGCCACAGCGACACCTGGGGCGCCTCGAGCAGCAGCGAGGCGCGGTCGACGCTCTGCTGGTAGATCTGCGAGATCGACGCGGCATGGGCCAGGCGGTCGGCGAGATCGAGCAGGGCCTGGGCGTTGGCGGCTTCCCGTCTCTGCGCTTCGTACAGGCGCGCGTTCTCGAGCGCCACGCTGGCCTGACCCGCCAGCACCTCGAGGAGGCGCACGTCGTCGGCGTCGAACTGCCCCACGCCGAGCTTGGACAGCCAGATGACGCCGACCACACGTGATCCGTAGGTCGCCGGCACCACCACCGCCGACTCCTCGATGTCCTCCGTGCCCGGCAGGGTGACGGCGAACTCGCACTCGAGCGCGTTGTCGATCAGCAGCGACCGTCCCGTGGCGGCCACGTGGCCGGTGATCCCGGTGCCCACCGGCATCACCGGGATCTCGGGGCGGTCCTCTCCATGAGGCACCAGCTCGCCCCGGGCGGCGATCGGCACCAGGAGGTCGTCGTCGACGAGGTAGATGCGGCAGCTGTGGTAGTCGATCAGCGTCCGCAGCTCCTTGGCGATCGTGTCGCCTATCGCGCGCACGTCGTTGAGTCGGTTGAGCTTGCCGGCCAGGCTCTGGAGCATCTTGAGGTGGGCGATCGAACGCACGTCCTCGTGGCGGCGCGAGCGCGGGGCATCGGGCCGCTCGCCGGCCCCCTCGTCGAAGAGCACGATGCGATTCTTGCCCCTCGCCTTGGCCGTCATCATGGCGGCCTCCGCACACGCCACGAGCTCGCGCGGGTTCATGGCGTGCTCCGGCGCCTGGGCCACCCCCACGGACACCGTGACGCGCCCCACCATGCCGAACCCGGTATCGGTGAGGACGTCGTTGAGACGCGTGCCGAGCCCCATGGCGTCGGCGGCGTCACAGGCAGGCATGATGATCGCGAACTCCTCGCCGCCGACACGGCACACCACGTCGGACGCCCGCACCGTTCTCGTGAGGATCTGGGCGAGGTCGGCGAGGACCTCGTCGCCGACCGCGTGGCCGTAGACGTCGTTGATCTTCTTGAAGTCGTCTATGTCCATCAGCATCAGCGCCATCGGGTTGCGCGAGCGGCTGACGACGGCCAGCTGCTGGCGCAAGCGCTCGTGGAAGTAGCGGTGGTTGTAGACGCCGGTGAGAGGATCGGTCTGTGCCTGGCGTTCGAGACGCGCCCGGATCTGCGCATTGTCGAGAGCCAGCGCGGCGGCATCGGCGAAGCGCTTGGCGAGCTCGAACTCGCCCCCCGAGAAGTAGGCGCCCGCCCCCTCCCGGTAGATGTTGAGCGTGCCCTTGACCGTTCCCCGTGCGATCAGCGGCACGATGATGACCGATTCGGGCCCGGTCGGGGTCCCCGGCACCTGGACGGTGCGGGGATCGAGGTGCGCATCGTTACCGAGCAGGGCCTCGCGGTGCTCGACCACCCAGCCGGTGAGGCCGGCTCCAAAGGAGCCGCGGCTGGCGAGGATCTGCTCCGCGTACTCGTCGCGGGCGAAGATCGGCACCAACGCGCGCTCGGCGTGGTCCGCCTCGTAGATCGTCAGCGTGTCGTAGGGGATCAGCTCGTCGAGAGCGTCCGCGATGCGGTCGAGCAGGGCATCGAGGCTCTGCTCGGCCAGCACCTGATGGAATATGTCGGCCAGCCGCCGGTACGACGAGATGCCCGGCTCGTCCTGGCCCGCGTCGCTGAGCACGCGCTCGGTGGTGGACACGCTCCTCCTTTGGCCCGAAGCGGGTCACCATCCCAATCGGCGGCCGCACGGCCCCGGTTAAGCGGGCCGCAGCCAGCTGGGTCGTGCCGGACGGCCGATAGGAGGGAGCGGCGAGGGGGCCGGGCTTTCAGGGGCTTACATACGGCCCGTAGGCGCGACGCACGTGGAACTGGTAGATCAGCCGCTGCTCGGCGACCATCGCCTGCAGGTACTCGTCGACATCGTCGGGCTCGCCGGCAAGCGTCCGATACAGCGTGAGGTTGAGCTGGGGCGCGTCGTCGCCGTCGAGGATCTCGACCTCGCACTCCAGACCGAGCCAGTGCCATCGGTCCGGATGGAGCACGCACAAGGTCGCCCGCGGATCGCGCCGCAGGTGGCCGGTCCGCACACGCGTCTGCGTCCCCGAGCTCCACAGCCTGCCGTCGACCAGGCCGACCAGGACGCGGGCGACGTGCGGGGTGGCGTCGGGGCGCAGGGTCGTCATCACCGCGTCGTGGTTGTGGCGCAGGAACCTCGTCACGGCATCGTCCACGCGTCCTCCTCTCATTCCGGTCCGTACCAGGCTAGGACACGGGCGCGGCGCGGCCTCGACTAGGCTCGACGGACCGAACGGTGTGCAGGACGCGGGAGGCGGCGATGGGCATCGAGGTGACAGACGAAGCGGCCGAGCTGTTGCTGCGCTCGTTGCAGCTCGCGGGGATCGATCCCGCCACCGGCGGGGTACGCCTGCGGCCCGCGCGCGCCCTCGGCGGGGGCACCGACGTCCAGGTCGAGCTCGCCGACGGGCCGGCGGCGGACGAGAACGTGATCGAAGCAGGGGGCGTGCGCCTGTTCGTGATGGCCGGGCTCACCGAAGCCGTGCCGGACCCGGTGGTCGCCGTGGAGCCGATGCACGATCAGGTCGTGGTCCGGCCCGGCGGCTGAACGATGGCGGTACGGCGCAAGGTGCTCGTGTCCGGCCGCGTCCAGGGAGTCTTCTTCCGCGGCACCTGCCGCCGGGAAGCGCTGCAGCGAGGGCTCTCCGGCTACGTCACCAACCTGCCGGATGGGCGGGTCGAAGCGGTGTTCGAGGGCGCCCCCGAAGACGTCGACGCCCTCGTGCGCTGGTGCCACCGGGGACCCGATCTGGCGCGCGTCGACGGCGTCGAGGTGATCGAGGAGGAGCCCGAGGGGCTCCGGGGCTTCGATGCCTACTGACCCCGCTACAGCTGCAACCACACGGTCTTGACCTCGGTGTAGGTGTCGATCGAGTGCACGCCGAGCTCACGCCCGTAACCGGACTGCTTGTACCCGCCGAAGGACACCGATGGGTCGAACAACCCGGTGGTGTTGACCCACACCGTCCCGGCCCTGATCCCAGCGGCGACGCGGTGCGCGGTCGACACGTCCCGGGTCCACACGGTGGCGGCAAGGCCGTAGATCGTGTCGTTGGCCACCGCGATCGCCTCGTCCACACCGTCGACCTCGATCACCGCCGCGACCGGCCCGAAGATCTCCTCCTGGGCGATGTGCATGTCGTTGCGGACCCCGGTGAAGATCGTGGGGCGCACGAAGTAGCCGTCGCCGAGCTCGGTGGCACGCTCACCGCCGGTCACCACCTCGGCCCCCTCGCGGCGCCCGATGTCGATGTAGCCGGTGACCCGCTCCAACTGCTCGGCCGATACCACCGGGCCCATACCGGTGTTCTCGTCCAGAGCGGGCCCGAGCTTCATCGCCTCGGTCGCACGCACCAGGGCTCCGACGAAGTCGTCGTGGATCGAGCGGTCGACGAGGATGCGGGTGCCGGCGGTACACACCTGCCCGGAGTTGAGGAACACGCCCATCATCGATCCCTTGGCGGCGCGTTTCATGTCGGCGTCGGGGAACACGATGTTGGGTGACTTGCCGCCGAGCTCCAGCGTCACGCGCTTGAGGTTGCCTTCGGACGCGTGCAGGATCTTGCGCCCGACCTCGGTCGAACCGGTGAAGGCGATCTTGTCGACGCCCTCGTGGGATGCGAGGGCCTGTCCCGCCTCCTCTCCGAAACCGGTCACCACGTTGACGACGCCGTCCGGCACCCCCGCCTCCTTGCACAGCTCGGCGAGCCGCAGCGCGGTGAGCGGCGTCTGCTCGGCAGGCTTGAGCACGATCGTGTTGCCGAACGCGAGCGCCGGGGCGACCTTCCAGCAGGCCATGATCAATGGGAAGTTCCACGGGATGATGCCGCCGCACACCCCTACCGGTTCGCGCCGCGTGTAGACGAAGAGGCGGTCCTCGGTCGGGTTGGTCTCACCGAAGACCTTGGTCGGCCAGCCGGAGTAGTAGCGGAAGACCTCGCCGGCCGCCCACATCTCGCCCTGAGCGACCTTGATCGGCTTGCCACAGTCCAGAGCCTCGATCTGAGCGAGCTCGGGGATGTTGCGCTTTATCAGCTCTCCGACCCGGAACAGGATCTCGGCACGCTTGCCCGGCCGCAGCCCCGACCAGCGACGGTCCTCGAACGCGTCGCGTGCCGCGCTCACGGCCGCGTCGACGTCGGCGACGTCGCCCCTGGGGACCTCGGTCAGCACCCGTCCGCTCGAGGGGTCGAAGACCTCGAAGGTGCGGCCCGAGAGGGCGTCCACCCACGTGCCTCCGATGAACATCCTGGGCGAGGCCAGCAGCTTCTCGACCTCGGGCAGCAGGCTCGCCTGCGCCATGACCACCTCCTGGGTCGTCGTGGGACCGTGCCCGCCAGCCTACCGACGGTGGCGGTTTCGCCACCCACCTCCCGGGTAACCGGACCGCGATTCGATCCCGGCCGAAGGAGGGATGACCGTGGATCACGACACCTTCATCCGCAACATCGTCACCGCCGAAGGCACCGGCGGCTCTGTCGGAGACGCCGAGACGGCCGCCCGGGTCACGCTCGAGCTGCTGGGTCGCCGCCTCGAGCAGGGCGAGGCGCACGATCTCGCCGCCCAGCTGCCTCCCGAGCTCGGCGACGCCGTACGCACCGGCGCCAAGAAGATGGAGAAGCTGTCGGTGCAGGACTTCCTGGCCGAGGCCGACCGGCTGACCCGGTTCGGCGACCCGGTCAAGACCGAGCGTTACGTGCGCGCCGTCCTGGGGACCCTCAGCGAAGCCGTCACCCGAGGGGAGCTGACCGACGTCTTCTCCCAGCTGCCCAAGGAGTACAACGAGCTGTTCACCGCGCGCTCGGTGTAGGCGGTCAGCGTCTCGGCGCCGACGCGTAGGTCCCGAGGAGGCGGACGAAGGTGGCCTGGGCGCCGAGCTCGGACAGCGCCTCGATCATCGCCGCGGCACCGGCGGGGGCCTGGACCTCCGCGTAGAAGACGTACTCCCACGGGCGCCCGGGGCGGGGACGCGATTCGAGCTTGCTAAGCGACAGCTGCCTTCGGGCGAAGGCGCCGAGACAGCGGTACAGCGATCCGGCGACGTGACCCACGCCGAACGCCAGCGCGCACGCGTCGGGCTCGGACAGGGGCTCGGGCGACCTAGACAGCGCGGCGAAGCGCGTGTGGTTGTCGGGGTAGGTCTGGATCCGCTCGGCGAGCACGTCGAGACCGTGCAGGCGCGCCGCCGTTGCCGACGCCACGCAGGCGGTCGTGGTGAGCTTGTCCTCGACCACCCGCCGGGCCGCTCCGGCGGTGTCGTATTCGGCCCGGATCTGGACCCCGAGCGCGTGCAGGAACTCCTCGCACTGCGCGAGGGCCTGCGGGTGGGAGATCACCTCGGTGACGTCGTCCAGAGACGTGCCCGGCAGGGCCAGTAGACAATGGTCGACGCGCACGATCGTCTCGCCGACGACGTGCAGGCCGTGTTTGAGCAACAGGTCGTAGGTGTCGTTGATCGTCCCCGCCTGCGAGTTCTCGACCGGAACCACGCCGACGTCGGCCCTGCCTACCTCGACCGCCTCGAACACGGCGCGTAACGTCGGCAACGGCAGGTGTTCCGCGTCGGGCAGCAGAGTACGCGCCCCCTGCTCCGAATAGGCGCCCGGCTCACCCTGGTAGGCGACGACTTCCGGCACGGCTAGCTCTGCCTCCCCTTGCCCCGGCGGCGGATCCGGATCTGTCTCAAGCCTGGGCCCCCTCTCCGTCGTCGAGCGGCCGGGCGACGAGCGAGTACGCGGAGAGCTCGTAGAGCGCGCGCATGAAGCTGTCTGGGGATGCGTCCCGGCGCTCGCACGCCATCTCCTCGGCACCCACCGGCCCGCACATCATCGCCGCCTCGGACGCGAAGAACCTTTCGAAGAACCGGCGTTTGCCGTCGTCGGCCACGTCGAGCTCGACCTTGCCGGGACCGGCCCAGGTCACGGTCCCGACGCGGTCCCTGCCGTAGAGCTCGAACCTCATCTTCGTCCCTCCTCTCTCGATCGTCGACTTTCGGACGTCACACCTTTGGTGGGATCGGGGCGCAGAGAACGGAAAAACCCTCCGCCGGGGAGCGGAGGGTCGCGCACGCCGACGGTCGCCGGCGTGCGCTAGGTGATCAGCAGTACGCGGCTGCGGAGCGCGTGAAGACGGGAGACCGGGCGGCGCTCGTGCCCGGCGGTGCCGTGGATGTGGCCGAGAAGCGATGCCGTTGTCGTCATCCGGCTCGTCCTCTCCCGCTCGTGCGCCGGTGTGGGAACCAGGAGTATGCCCGGGCGATCGGTGGTGCGTCAAATCGAGCCCGGCATCGATCTTCGTCCGAGGCCCCCGAGACGTCGACGTCGGGGCCGTCGCCGTCTCGACGAGGAACCGGCGGCGAGCCGCGCCGCCGCAGCGTCGGCCTGCTCCGGTCATCGGCTATCGTGCCGCGGTATGAGCACCGGCGCACCCCCGCGGCGCAACAGCGCGGCGCTCACCCAGGGTCCGGAGCGGGCCCCGGCACGCGCCATGCTCAAGGCGGTCGGTTTCACCGACGACGACCTCGACCGGCCCCTGATCGGCGTGGCCACGGCATGGATCGAGACGATGCCGTGCAACTACAACCACCGCGAGCTCGCCGCCCAGGTCAAAGCGGGGATCCGTGCAGGCGGTGCGACCCCTCTCGAGTTCAACACGATCGCCGTCTCGGACGCGGTGGCGATGGGCACCGAGGGAATGCGTGCATCGCTGGTGTCGCGTGAGGTGATCGCCGACTCGATCGAGCTCGTGGCACGCGGCCACCTGTTCGACGGCCTCGTATGCATCGTCGGTTGCGACAAGACGATCCCGGCAGCGGCGATGGCCCTGTGTCGCCTCGACATTCCGGGGTTGATCCTGTACTCGGGATCGATCGCGCCCGGGCGCCTGCACGGCCGCACCGTGACGATCCAGGACGTCTTTGAAGCCGTTGGCAAGCACGCCGCCGGCGAGATGTCCGACGCCGATCTGGCGGCGCTGGAAGGAGCCGCCTGCCCCGGCGCCGGAGCCTGCGGCGGCCATTACACGGCCAACACGATGGCGCTGGCGATGGACGCGCTCGGTCTCGCCCCGGCGGGCCTCGGCGGCATACCCGCGACCGAGCCCGGCAAGCGCGCCGCGGCCGAACAGGCGGGGCGCTTGGCCGTGCGGCTGGTCGACGAGGGGATCACCCCCCGTTCGATCGTCACCCGGAGCGCGCTGGAGAACGCGGTGACCGCGGTGGTCGGTACCGGCGGATCGACCAACGCCCTCCTGCACCTGCCTGCGATCGCACGCGAGGCCGGAGCAGAGCTCACGATCGACGACTTCGACGTGCTGTCCGAGCGGACGCCGCTGATAGCGCGCTTGCGGCCCGGCGGCGAAGCCACCGCGGTCGACCTCTACCGCGCCGGGGGGACCGCGTTGATCCTCCGGGCCCTATCGCAGCGCGGCCTGCTGCACCGCGACGCGCTCACGGTCGACGGGCGCACGGTCGGGGAGATCGCGGATGCGGCAACCGAGCGCTTCGGTCAGCGGGTGATCGCTACGGAAGCGCCCTTTGCCCCCTATGGAGGGATCGCCGTGCTGCACGGCAACCTCGCCCCCGAAGGGTGTGTGGCCAAGCTCGCCGGTCACAACCGCCGCTTCCACCGCGGCCCGGCGCGAGTCTTCGACGGCGAGCAAGCTTGCTTCCGTGCCGTGCGCGACCGTTCCCTGCGGCCCGGCGACGTCGTGGTGATCCGTTACGAGGGTCCGGCCGGGGGGCCCGGGATGCCCGAGATGCTGTCGGTGACCGCCGCGCTCGTCGGTGAAGGCCTCGGCGACTCGGTCGCGCTGGTGACCGACGGCCGCTTCTCGGGTGCCACCCACGGGCTCATGGTCGGCCACGTGTGCCCGGAGGCGGCCCGGGGAGGCCCGCTCGCCCTTCTCGCCGAAGGCGATCCGATCGAGATCGACGTCGACGCCCGCGAGCTGCGAGTGCTGGTGGATCCCGGCGAGCTCGAGCGCCGCCGCGCTGCCTGGCGGCCGCCTCCCGCGCGCTACTCCGGCGGCGTGCTCGCCCGCTACGCTGCGCTCGTGGGCCCGGCCTCACAGGGCGCGGTGCTGACGGCACATCCTGGGGGCCGGGACGAGCGGTAGCGATCTCCGAGACATCGGGCAGCGCGACCCCTACCCTGTGGCGATGGCGCCGGTACGCGTGACCGAGGTCACTCCGGCCCCCCTCGACCTGAGCCGCTTCCGGGGGATCCTCACGCCGTCGGCGTGGGAGGCGGTGGCCCGGGGCATGGAGCGCGCACGCGACGTGTTCGGGTCGCGCAGGGTCATAAACGTCAACTCCACCGCACGCGGGGGCGGAGTGGCCGAGCTGCTGCAAGGGATGATCGCCTACGTGCGGGGTGCGGGGGTCGAGGGGCATTGGTTGGTGATCGCGGGCGACACCGGCTTCTTCACCGTCACCAAGCGCCTGCACAACCGTCTCCACGACGCCGAGGGCGACGGCGGGTCCTTGGGTGAGCGTGAGGCCCGCATCTATGCCGCGACCCTCGACGCCAACGCCGGCGAGCTACGGGCCCGGGTCTCCCCCGGGGACATCGTAATCCTCCACGATCCCCAGACCGCCGGGCTCGTCACTCCGATGCGCGAGGCGGGCGCCATGGTCCTGTGGCGTTGCCACATCGGCGTCGACCGGGTGACGCCCCTGGTGCGTTCGGCGTGGGACTTCCTGCGGCCGCATCTGCGCGACGCGCACCGCTACGTCTTCTCCCGCCGGGCGTTCGTGTGGGAGGATCTCGATCCCTCGAGGATCGAGATCGTCCCACCCTCGATCGATGCCTTCTCCCCCAAGAACCAGGACCTCGACCCTTCGGTGGTGGCGTCGATCCTCGCCGCAGCCGGGATCGCGCCGGGGCGATCCGAGGTACCCCCCCGCTACCAGCGCGTCGAGGGCCGCTTCGCCGAGGTGTCGGCGCGCGTCGAGCTCGTGGACGGCAGCAAGCCGGTGCCGCCCGGCGAGCCGGTCGTGCTCCAGGTATCGCGCTGGGACCGGCTCAAGGATCCCGTGGGCGTGCTTCAGGGTTCCGCCGATCACCTCCGCTCCGACGCCCACCTCGTCCTCGCCGGCCCGGCAGCCGAAGCCGTGGCCGACGACCCCGAGGGGGCCGCGGTGTTGCAAGAGGTCGTCGCCGCTCGGCGCCAGCTGTCGCCGGCCCGGCGGGACCGGATCCACCTGCTGGCTCTGCCGATGGACGACATCCAGGACAACGCGGCGATCGTGAACGCCCTGCAACGGCGGGCCACGGTGGTGGTGCAGAAGAGCCTCGCCGAAGGCTTCGGGCTCACGGTCGCCGAAGCGATGTGGAAGGCCCGTCCGGTGGTCGCCGGCCGGGTCGGCGGGATCCAGGACCAGATCGAACACGGAGTCACCGGCATTCTGCTCGACGACCCGCGCGACCTCGCCGCCTTCGGGGCCGCGGTCGAGAGCTTGCTGCAGGACCCCGGGCGAGCCCGCCGGATCGGCGAAGCGGCGCGCGAGCGCGTGCGAACGGACCTCCTGCACACGACCCACCTGCTGCACTACCTGCGGGTGCTCGAGGGATTGATCGCTGCCGGCGATTGAGGGTTCAGGCGGTGCGCTGCAGCACCGGGACCACATCCGGGTGGTGACGCTGCAACCACGCGGCCTCCTGCTCTCCCAGCTCGGTACATGGAGGCTCGCCTCTCCACATCTCGCGCGCGATCCGTTGCCAGTTGCGCGTCGCCTCCAGGCGTCCGAGCAGCGACGCGACCCCGAAGGACATCCGGTTGAAGGTGATCATCACGGCCGGCACCCCGATCTTGCGCAGCGTTTGGAAGGCCTCCGAACGCGGATCGAACCCGGCACCTGCGATCCGTTGCACGAGGGGACGGTCGATCGTGAAATCGCGGTCCTCGAGCACGGGCGCGTTGAGCATGCGCATGTGCTCCCACACCGCGTCGATCTCCGGTGTGTGGGTGCCGAGGATCCTGATCGCCTCCAGCGCCTCGCGTCCCGCATCGCGGTCGTCGGCTATAAGAGCCTGCACGAAGCACACGAGGTGGCGCAGGGTGTGCAGATCGATGTCGCGCACCAGCCCGAAATCGAGGAACGCGACCCGGCCGTCGTCCAGCAGCAGGTAGTTGCCGGGGTGAGGATCGGCAGAGAAGACCTGGAAGCGGTGCAGCGAACCGTAGAAGAAGCGGAACAGGATCTCGCCGATCCGGTCCCGGTCGGTCTGCGGCATGGCGAATGCATCGGTGAACGAGCTCCCCTCGATCAGCTCCTGTGTGATCACCCGCCGCCGGCAGTACTCCGGGTACACCTGCGGGATCACCACGAAGGGATGGCCGTCGTAGAGCTCGTAGAAGCGCTGCTGGTTGCGCATCTCCAGGGTGTAGTCGAGCTCCTCGAAGACGCGTTCGCGCACCTCGCGCGCCACCTCGCGCGGGTCGAGGTTGGGAGCGATCGCCACCGCCAGCTTGGTCATCGCCCCTACGTTGCGCATGTCCGACCGGACCGCCTCGTCGACCCCCGGATACTGCACCTTGACCGCCACCCTGGTGCCGCCGGGAAGCTCCGCCTCGTGCACCTGGCCGATCGATGCCGAGGCCAACGGCTCGTCGCGGAAGGAAGCGAAGACATCTTCCACCGGCACCCCGAATTCCTCTTCGATCACCCGGCGAGAGGCGGCGGGATCCATCGGGGGAGCCGAGCTCTGAAGCATCGTCATGGCGTCCGCATAGGTCGACAGGTACTCGCCGGGCGCGGCGAACTCATAGAAGGACGCCAGCTGCCCGAGCTTCATCGCCGCGCCCTTCATCTCGCCGAGCATCGCGGCGAGCTGACGCGCCGTCTGCTGGTGGAACTCGTCGAGGAACTCCCCGGCCCTGTCGGGCGCGGCGAAGGATCGGGCCCGGGTGCCTACGAAGCGCAGCGCGGAGCGGCCGGTCTGGCCGGCGAGGCGGGCACCCCGTTCGAACCACCCGGTCGGCAGGGGCCCCTTCGCCCTGTCGTCGTCAGGCATCGCCGCCCACTCTATCGGCACGCTCCGGTGTGACCGGGCGAGAACCGGCGGCCGGCCGGGCGCTGCGGATATCTTTCGAGTCGGGACCGGTCACCCGCCGGCGCGGAAGGGGGGCCGATGGCGATGAACCGCGGCAGAGTCCACGATCTGCGCGTCCCCGGGCACGACGACCGGGGCGCCCAGCCGCGTGGCACCACGGTGCTGTGGGGACGGGTCGTCACCCTGGTGGTCGCGCTCGGCGTCGCGTTCTTCGCCGGGCGCGTGAGCGCGCCCGGCGATGGGTCGGCGGCGCACGTCCAGACGCTCGCCCACCGGCTCGCCGAAGCTCGTTCCCAGGTGAGCTCGCTGCAGGCCCGTCTCGCCGGGCAGCACAGACGTGCCGCCACCGCCTCGGTCGCCGCGACCCCGTCCCCCTCGCCCTCGGTCGCCTTCTACGTCGTTCGTCCGGGCGACACCCTGGGGTCCATCGCCCGGCGCTTCTACGGCAACAGCGATCTCGCCGGGCGCATCGCCGCCGCCAACCACATCCGCGACGCAGCACGCTTGCGGGTCGGCCGGCAACTCCGGATCCCGCCTGAGAGGTGACGGAACGCGGTCGCCGAAGCGGCGCGCCGCTGGATAGGCTGGAGGAGACGCCGCGACGGCGCGGCGCTGGGAGCCGTGCGGCGGGGGGCCGGATGATCCTCGAACCAGACATCGAGACGATGCCGCGTGAACAGATGCGGCGCCTCCAGGAGGAGCGTCTGCGACACATCGTCGCCTACGCGGTGGAACGGGTGCCCTTCTACAAACAGCGCCTGGGCGAGGCCGGTGTCGGACCGGACGACATCAGGACGCTCGACGACCTGTCGCGCCTCCCGCTCACCACCAAGGACGACCTGCGCGCCAACTACCCCTCTGGGATGTTCGCGGTCCCGAGGTCCGAGCTGCGGCGGATCCATGCTTCGTCGGGCACCACCGGGAAGCCCACGATCGTGGGCTACAGCGCCGCCGACATCGAGCTCTTCGCCCAGGTCAACGCACGCTGCCTGGCCATGGGAGGGGCGCAGCCGGGCATGACGCTGCACAACGCCTACGGCTACGGCCTGTTCACCGGCGGGCTCGGGCTGCACGGAGGCGGCGAGCGTCTGGGCCTGACCGTGGTGCCGGTATCGGGCGGCATGACCGAACGCCAACTCCTGCTGATCACGGACCTCAGGCCCGAGGTGATCTGCTGCACCCCGTCCTACGCGTTGACCCTGGCCCAGGGCTTCGCCGCACGAGGGATCGCCCCCGAGGACATCTCGCTGCGCTACGCGCTGTGCGGGGCCGAACCGTGGACCGACACGATGCGGGGGCAGATAGACGAGGGCCTGGGGGTGACGACGACCAACATCTACGGTCTGTCGGAGATCATCGGCCCGGGCGTCTCGAACGAATGCATCGAGGAGCGCCACGGCTCCCACATCAACGAGGACCACTTCCTGCCCGAGATCGTCGATCCCGACACCGGCGAGGCGCTGCCCGAAGGCGAACAAGGGGCGCTGGTAATCACTACCCTCACCAAGGAAGCCATGCCGCTGCTGCGCTACGACACGCGCGACATCTGCAGCCTGTCCTACGAACCGTGTTCGTGCGGCCGCACGCTCGTCCGCATGAGCCAGATCGTCGGCCGCAGCGACGACATGCTGATCATCCGCGGGGTCAACGTCTACCCCAGCGAGATCGAGCGTGTGATCGGCGACTTCCCCGAGCTCACCGCCGATTACCGCATCGTTCTCACCCGCGAGCAGACGCTCGACCGTGCGGCGCTCGAGGTCGAGGTGTCCCACGCCTTCCTCGACCGCATCGGCGGCGAGGCGCTCGGCGGGCGCGGAGCGATCGCCGGCGACGACGCGGCGCGACTCACGGATCGCGTCGCCCGTCGCATCAGGGAGTCCGTGGGGGTAGCGGTCGACGTCACGTTGATGGCACCCGGCAGCGTGCCGCGCTCCGAAGGCGGCAAGCTGCGCCGGATCGACGATCGGCGCGGGCTCTCCGGCGAGGGGTGAGCTGCGGTGCGCGGCTCCTTCGAGGTGCTCGAGCACACCGCCGACATCGGACTGCGCCTGACCGGACCCGACCTCGCCGCGATCCTCGAGCAGGCGACCGTGGGCCTCGCCACGATCGTCGGGGTGTGGAGGCCGGGCGACGGCGAACCCCGAGCGTTGTCGGTGCACAGCGAGGACCCCGGTGCCCTGCTCGTGGACTGGCTCGACCAGGTCCTCTACCTGCACGACGCCGAGGGCCTTGCGCTCACCGGCGTGGAGGTCGCCGAGGCGCTGCCCGACCGAGCGCACGGCACCGTGCACGTGGCGCCGCTCGGGGACGGGGACATCGAGGGCATCCAGGTGAAGGCGATCACCTATCACCGGTTGATCGTGGAACGCACCGAGCATGGGTGGCGCGCGGAGGTCTATCTCGACGTGTGAACCCGCCGAGACGAGACGCCGGGAGGGATTAGTGATGGAGCCCAGGCGGATCGACGAGCACACCTGGGAGCTGCCGATCGGGTACGTGGAGGGGATGCGCGTGCCCGGGCGGATCTACGCGTCCGACAAGCTGTTCGACCGCGCCCGTGAGGACCGGGCGATCGAACAGGTAGCCAACGTCGCGACCCTGCCGGGGATCATCGGCTACTCGCTGGCGATGCCCGACATCCACTGGGGCTACGGCTTCCCGATTGGTGGGGTGGCGGCGACCGACGTCGACGCCGGCGGGGTCGTCTCCCCCGGCGGGGTCGGCTTCGACATCGGTTGCGGGGTGCGCCTGCTGCGCAGCGAGGTGTCGTGGCAGACCGAAGGCCGGGAGCGGATCCGGGACCTCGTGGCCGAGCTCGGCAAGCGCGTGCCGCGCGGTGTCGGAGGTGGCGGGTACATGCGCCTCAGCCGGGACGAGCTCGATCGCGTCCTGCGCGACGGCCTCGGGTTCACGCTCGGCCGGGGGATCGGCTGGGACGCCGACGCGGAGCTGACCGAGGATCGCGGGCGGTTGCCGCATCCGGACCCTGAAGCAGTGTCGGAGCGGGCTAAGGCGCGCGGCGCACCGCAGCTCGGCAGCCTCGGGGCCGGCAACCACTTCCTCGAGGTCCAGGTGGTGGACGAGGTGCGCGACGCGGCCGCGGCCGAGGTCATGGGCCTGTTCGAAGGCCAGGTATGCGTGATGATCCATTCCGGGTCGCGCGGCATCGGGCACCAGTCGTGCCAGGATGCCCTGCGCACGATCGACCGGTTGATGCCCTCGCTCGGCTATCGCTTGCCCGATCGCCAGCTCGCCTGCGTCCCGGTCGACCACCCCGAGGCGCGCTCCTATCTCGGGGCGATGGACGCGGCCGGCAACTTCGCCCGGGCCAACCGCCACGTCCTGTCGCATGTCGCGCGCGAGTGCTTCGCCGCAGTCTTCGGGCGCTCGGCGCGCGACCTCGGCCTGGAGGTCGTCTACGACGTCGCCCACAACCTCGCGAAGTTCGAGGAGCACACGATCGACGGGCGCACCCGCCGTCTATGCGTACACCGCAAGGGGGCGACCCGGGCGCTCGGGCCCGGCCACCCCGAGCTGCCCGAGCGCTACCGCGACATCGGGCAACCGGTGATCATCCCGGGTTCGATGGGCTCGGCGTCCTTCGTGCTGACGGGGCGCGCCGAGGCAGAGGCGCTCGCCTTCGCCTCCACCTGCCACGGCGCAGGTCGCCAGATGAGCCGGACCCAGGCCAAGAAGAAGATGCGCGGCGAGGATCTCAAGGCCGAGCTCGAGCGCCAGGGCATCGTGCTCGCCCGCTCGCAGTGGAAGCTGCTTAGCGAGGAGGCGCCCTACGCCTACAAGGACGCGTCCGAGGTGGTGGAGACGTGCGAGGCGGTGGGCCTGTCTTCGGTCGTCGCCCGCCTGCGCCCCGTGGGTGTGGTCAAGGGGTGACGACCGGAGGCAGGAGCGCGGCGATCATCCCCTCTGCCGCGAAGGCTGCGTAGCGCTGCACCGGCCACCTCCTGCGGACGACCAGCAGCTCGTAGAGCTCCGCTGAGCTGTAGGTCCACAGGATGTCGCGGGCCTGCTCCAAGCCGACCCCCGGCCGCAGCCAGCCGCGCTCGAGGAGGGCACGCGCGTTGTGCTCCATCCGGGACAGGGCCTGCCGCTCCACCTCCTCGAGCAGGGCGGCCAGCCGCGGGTCGGAGCCGGCCGCGGTCCTGATCAGGAGCAGGATCGGCGCGGTCCGGGGAGCGACCTCGGTCTGGAAGTTGCCCCAGCTGCGGATCACCCGGCGGGGGTCGCGCGCGGTGCGCATCATCTCGTCCGACCGTTCCCACGCCGGCGTCGGCCCCGCACCCGCCAGCCCGCGCAGCCACATGGCTCGCACCAGGCCGGGCTTGCCCCCGAAGGACTTGTAGATCGTCTCCGCCGACACCCCGGCGGCCCTTGCGATGGTGGCGACCGTCACCTCCCCGTAGCCGTGGGAGAGAAGGAGGCGCTCGGCGACGTCGAGGACGCGGTCGCGCCTGCGGCGCGCCTGCTCGCGACGGCGGGAGGAGTCGTATGGGCGCTTGGGCTTGACAGCACGGGTGGTTCGGTCCATGATGCGATATCCGTTACAGGCTACTGTAACGGAAGTTCGCCCGGAGGGAGCGCCGTCATGGCCACGAGCTCGCAGGACCGCGGTGCCGGAAGGTGGGTCGAGGACCTCCACCGGGCGACGAACGGACACGACCTCGAGGCGCTGGTCGCCTGCTTCGCCCCCGGCTACGTGAACGAGACGCCGGCTCATCCCGCCCGGGGCTTCCGGGGCCACGAGCAGGTGCGCAGGAACTGGGAACAGATCTTCGCCGCGGTCCCGGACCTCACCGCCACCGTGCGCTGGATCGCCGGCGAGGGCGAGGTGTGGTCGGAGTGGGAGATGCGGGGCACGAGACGGGACGGCGCGGCGCATCTCATGCGCGGCGTCGTGATCTTCACGATCGAGCAGGGCAGGGCGGTCCGGGGACGCTTCTACCTCGAACCGGTGGACGACGGCGACGACGACGCCGACCGGGCCGTGCGCCGGGCGCTCGGCGTCGCCTCCGGGTCGGCGGTGGCCGTGCGGCAGGAGGAGCGGTGATCCTGGTCGCCGGCGGCACCGGCACGCTGGGTTCGCGGTTGGTCTCCCGGCTGGTAGCGCGCGGGGTCCGGGTCCGGGTGCTGGCCCGGAACCACGCGGCCAAGAGCGCCACCCGCGAGGCCACCGCCGAGCTGGTCGCCGGTGACGTGCGCGACCGGGCCACCGTGGTGCGCGCCGTGGACGACGCCGACATGGTGGTGTCGGCGATCCACGGCTTCGACGGTGGGCGCAACGCACCGGCTCACGTGGACCGGGACGGCAACGGCAACCTGATCGATGCCGCCGCGTCTGCGGGCGCCGCGATGGTCCTGGTGTCGATCGTGGGGGCGTCCCCGGACAGCGCCCTGGACCTGTTCCGCATGAAGCACGGGGCCGAGCAGCGCCTGCGGAAGAGCGGCGTGCCGTGGACGGTCGTCAGGGCCACGGCCTACCTCGAGACGTGGGTCGGCTTGCTGGAGCTGACCGCCGCACGCTCGAGCCGGCCGGTGGTCTTCGGGCGGGGCGACAACCCGATCAGCTTCGTCTCGGCCGACGACGTCGCCGCCCTGGTGGAGCGGGTGGTCATGGAGCCACCGGCGGCCGAGGTGCTGGAGATCGGCGGGCCCGAGGACCTGTCCATGAACCAGGTCGCCGCGGCGGTGCAGCGGGCCGCGGGACGGCCCGGCGCCCCTCGCCACGTCCCCCGCCCGATGCTGCAGGCCATGGCCCTAGCGATGCGCGGGGCGAGGCCGGACCTGGCCCGCCGAGCGCGCGCCGCCCTGCTCATGGACACGGACGACATGACGCTCGACCCGGCGCCGATCCGCGCCCGCTATCCGGGCCTTCCGGCGACGACACTCGCCAACGTGCTCGCTGCCCGCACGAACGCGACGGCCTGAGATCCCGGGGCGCCGCCCACACCCGGGAAGCGCAAGGGGCACCCGTCGTTGCCGTCGCCCTCGACCCGCCCCCGGTCCCGGCGGCGCTGGTTGCGCCGTTCGGGCGGACCCCAGGGTGCGCCGCTCCGGCCCGTCAGCGTTGGCAGCGGGGGCAGTAGGTGGTGCCGCGGCCCGCGATCAGGGTGCGGCGCATCGCCGTGCCGCAGCGGGGGCACGGGGCCCCGGCGCGGCCGTAGGCGAACAGGAAGGCGGCGTTGCGGCCCGACTCCCCGTTGACCATGCGGTAGTCGCGGAAGGTCGTGCCCTCGCGCTCGAGCGCCGCGGCCAGCACCGCGCGGATCGCGCCGTGCAGCGTGCGCGCTCGCGCCCGCCCGATCCGGCGTGACGCAGGGTGGATCCGGGCGAGCCACAAGGCCTCGTCGGCGTAGATGTTGCCGACACCGGCCACCGGGCGCTGGGACAGAAGGTACGCCTTGATCGGAGCGCTCGTGTGGGCCAGCGCGGCGGCGAAGCCTTCGGGGTCGAAGTCCTCGCTCAGCGGCTCGGGTCCCAGCGTCGCCAGCGTCGGGATGCCGGAGTAGTCACCGGCATCGACCACCGCCACTCGCCCGAACCGCCGCACGTCCCGGTACACCAGCGTGCGCCCGTCGTCGAGGCCGAGGCGGGCCCGCACGTAGGCATCCTGCACGTCGAAACGCAGCGACCCGGTCATACCGAGGTGGAGGATCAGCTCGAGCCCGCCGTCGAGCGGGCAGATCATGAACTTGCCCCGACGGCCGACGGCGAGGATGCGATGGCCTACGGCGTCGGCCACGCGCGCGAACTGGCGTGGTACCGACGGCAGCGGATCGGTCCACGCCGAGACCACCGTGCGGCCGGTGAGCTCGGGCTCGAGCTGGCGGCGTATGGATTCCACCTCGGGCAGCTCAGGCACGCACCAAGGCTATGCCGCCACGCAGGCGGTCTTAGTCTCCAACCATGACCCTCAAGCCCGAGATAGATGCGGCAACGTTCTACTCGGTCGACATGCGCGTCGGTCGCGTCACCGACGTGCAGCCCTTCCCCGAGGCCCGCAACCCCTCGTACCGGCTGACGGTGGACTTCGGGCCCGAGGTCGGCACGCTCATGACCGCGGCGCAGGTGACCAACTACGCCCCCGAGGAGCTCCTCGGACGCCAGGTGGTGGGAGCGATCAACCTGGGACGCAAGCGGATCGCCGGGTTCGCCAGCGAGTTCCTCGTGCTCGGGGCGATGTTGCCCGACGGTACGGTGCAACTGCTCGACGTCGACGCCGAGGTCGAGCCGGGCACGCCGATCGGCTAGCGTGCCCGCGCGCGTGTACACGATCGGGCACGGCACCCGCAGCAGCGCGGAGCTGATCGACACCCTGCGGGGGGCGGGGATCGAGCTGCTGGTGGACGTTCGCCGCTTCCCCGGTTCCCGGCGCCATCCGCAGTTCGCGCGCGAGTCGCTCGAACGCGACCTGCCGGAGGCCGGCATCGCCTACCGCTGGGAGGGCGAGGCGCTGGGAGGGCGCCGGCGCTCCCACCCCCGCACGAGGCATCCGGCGTGGCGGGTGGCCGGGTTCCGCGCCTACGCCGACCACATGGACACTGCCGTCTTCCGCGACGCCCTGCGGGTGCTCGAGGACGAGGTTCGTGCCGGCACGCGGCTGGCGGTGATGTGCGCCGAGACGCTGTGGACCCGCTGCCACCGCCGCCTGATCGCCGACGCGCTGACCCTGCACGGTTTCGAGGTCACGCACCTGCTGGCGCCGGGGCGCAGCGAGCCGCACCGGCTGCACGAGGACGTCAGGGCCGACGACGACGGCTGGCCGGTGTACGACGTGGGCCACACCGGCACGCTCCCGGCGACATAAGGTGCACGAGGACATGGAGCGCCTGGGGATCACGATCGGGATGGCGGGCGGAACCCTGCGCGACGAGCTGGCCGTGGCCGAGCGGGCCGAAGCCCTTGGCTACACCGATGCGTGGACCGCCGAGGTGGGAGGAGTCGACGGTTTCTCCCCACTCGCCGCGCTGGCGCAGCGCACGACGCGGATGCGGCTCGGTACCGCGATCGTGCCCGTGTTCACGCGGCCGGCCGCCCTGGTGGCGATGAGCGCCGCAGCCCTCGCCGATCTCTCGGAGGGCCGTTTCGCGCTCGGGCTGGGCACGTCCTCCGACGTCATCGTCGAGCGCTGGATGGGCGGCGGCTTCGAGCGGCCGCTCACCCGCCTGGCGGAATACGTGGACCTCGTGCGCCGCCTGCTCGCCGGCGAGCGCGTCGACCACCACGGCACCGTCGAGGTGAGCGGCTTCCGCCTGCAACACGTCCCCGACCACCCCGTGCCGATCCTGCTCGCCGCCCTGGGCCCCCGGGCCTGCCGTCTCGCGGGCCGGATCGGCGACGGCGTCATCTTCTTCCTCAAGACCCCCGAGGACGTGGCGCGCTCGCTGGCCGCCGCGCGCCGCGCGGCCGACTCTGCCGGCCGTGATCCCGAGGCGCTGGAGTGCCTGATCCGTCTGCCCGTGATCGCCGGGGACGACGCCGCCGCCGTGGAAGCTTTGGCCCGGCGCACGATCGTCTCCTACGCGGTGGTCGACGTCTACCGCAGATCCCTCACCAGGCAGGGCTTCGGCGCGGAAGCGCAGGCGATCGCGGCGGCATGGGCCGGCGGCGACCGGGCCGGCGCCGCCGGTGCCGTATCCGAGGCAATGATCGACGCCCTGCTGCTGGCCGGCGATCCCCGCGAGTGGCGGACGCGCCTCGGGGCCTTCCGGGATGCGGGAGCGACGACACCGGTGCTGCTGCCGCTGTCGGCGGCGTTCGAGCCGGAGCGGTCGGTCGCCAACGCGGCGGCCGTGATCGAGGCCCTCGCTCCGGCGCGCTGAGCCGGCTCAGGAACCCCCTGCGGTCGGGAGCTCGTAGTCGGCGAAGCGCTCGCGCAGCGTCTTCTTGGAGAACTTGCCGACCGAGGTCTTGGGCACCTCGTCGATGAACACGACGTCGTCGGGGATCCACCACTTGGGTACGCGGTCCTGCAGGAAGCTCAGCAGCTCCTCCTTGGTGACGCTGGAACCCTGCCTCACCACCACGCACGCCAGCGGACGCTCCTGCCAGCGCGGATGCTTCACGCCGATCACGGCGGCTTCGGCCACCGCGGGGTGGCCCATGATCGCGTTCTCGAGCTCGACCGAGGAGATCCACTCACCGCCCGACTTGACGAGGTCCTTGGTGCGGTCGACCAACCGCACGTAGCCTTCGGGATCGATCGTGGCCACGTCACCGGTGCGCAGCCATCCGTCGGGCGTGAATTGGTCATCGCCGGAAGGATCGTTGTAGTAGTGGGCGGCGACCCACGGCCCCCGGCACTGCAGCTCGCCGGACGTCTTGCCGTCCCACGGCAGCGGCTCGGTGCCTCCCGGCTCGCAGATCCGCAGATCGACGCACGGCAGCGGCAGGCCCTGAGCGGAGCGGTAGTTCGCCTTCTCTTCCTCCGACAGATCCTCGAGCGTCGACTTGATCCACGACAGCGTGGCCACCGGGCTCGTCTCGGTCATGCCCCAGCCCTGCACGATCGGGATGCCGATCTTCCTCCGGAAGCCCTCCGAGAGATCCTTGGGGATCGCCGACCCGCCGCCCATGATGCGGTCGAGGCTGGAGGTGTCGTACTCGTCGATCACCTCGAGCACGCCGATCCACACAGTCGGCACCCCGGCGGTCATCGTCACCTTCTCGTCCTGTATCAGCCGGCACAGACCGCGCGGGCTCAGATCGGGTCCCGGGAAAACCTGCGACGCGCCGGCGAAGGTGGCCGCGTGGGGCATGCCCCACGCGTTGGCGTGGAACATCGGCACGACCGGCATCACCACGTCGCGTTCGGACAGGTGGTTGCAGTCGGCCACCATGCCCACCAGCGAGTGCAGGAAGATCGAGCGGTGGGAATAGACGACGCCCTTGGGGTTGCCGGTGGTACCCGACGTGTAGCACATCGCCGCGGCCCGATCCTCGTCGAGCAGCGGGAACTCGACCGGGTCGGAGGACCCCAGCAGCTCCTCGTAGTCGAGGATGCGGTCGTCGTCGGGGACGTCTCCCTTGCCGTCGTCCATCACCACGTAGTGCTTGACGGTGTCGAAACGCTCGACCAGCGGCCACAGGGCGGCGATCAGGGAACGGTCGACGAAGATGACCTCGTCCTCGGCGTGGTTGACGACGTAGACGATCTGATCGTGAAACAGCCGGATGTTTAGCGTGTGCAGGACGCGGCCCGAGCAGGGAGCAGCGAAGTAGAGCTCGAGGTGGCGCTGCGTGTTCCACGCGAACGTGCCGACGCGCGCATCCTCGGACAGCCCCAAAGAATCGAGCGCGCCGGCGAGCCTCCGGGTCCTCTCCGCCCAACCCCTGTAATCGATGCGCTCGATCCCCGAATGGGTCTTGGTGACGATTTGTTTGTCGGGGAAATAGCGCTCGGCGCGCTCGAAGATGTGGTTGAGCGACAGCGGGTGATCCTGCATCAGGCCCTGCATCGCGTCCTCCCCCGATGGTTGCGCCCTGACCCTCCAATAGTAGTGGCCGCCGGAACCACGGCGGAAGCCGTCCCCGGTCGCTCGGGCGTAGGCTGCTCGCCGACGCACCCGCGGACGGGAGGTCGCCCTGGCGGATAAGCGCACACGCATCGGTGTCGATGTCGGCGGGACCTTCACCGACCTCGTGGCACTGACCCCACAAGGCGTCGTCACCGCCAAGGTGCCATCCACCCCCGAGGACCAGTCTCGAGCGGTCGTTCGCGCGCTGGAGGCCTCGGGGGTCGCATGCGCCGACACCGCGGCGGTGGCCCACGGCACCACCGTGGCGACCAACGCCCTGCTCGAGCGCAGCGGCGCTCGTACGGCTCTGATCACGACCGAGGGCTTCCGGGACGTGATCGAGATCGGGCGTCAGAACCGGGCCCGGCTCTACGATCTCACCGCCCGCCGTCCGCCGCCGCTGGTGCCGCGCGATCTGCGCTTCACGGTGGCCGAACGTTGCGGTCCTCACGGTGTGGTGCGTCCGCTGGACGAAAGATCGGTCGACGCGGCCGTGAACGCGGTCGCCGCCGCCGGCGTGGAGGCGGTCGCCGTATGTCTGCTCTTCTCGTTCGCGCATCCCGCCCACGAGCGCGCCGTCGCCGATGCCGTCGCCGCCCGCCTGCCGGGCATCCGGGTATCCGCGTCGTGCGACGTGCTGCCCGAGTTCCGGGAGTTCGAGCGCTTCGCCACGACCACCGCCAACGCCTACCTTGCTCCGCGCCTCACCGCCTACCTCGAGGACCTCGCCACCCGGCTGGAGCGTGCCGGATATCCCGCACCGTGGGTGATGTCGTCCTCCGGAGGGGTGCTGCCCGCCGAGGACGCCGCCCGCCTGCCGGTTGCCTGCGTGTTGTCCGGCCCGGCCGCCGGTGCCGTGGGGGCGGCCCGGCTCGCCGCCCGCGGCGGGTATCGAGACGTCCTCACCTTCGACATGGGCGGCACCAGCACCGACGTCGCGGCGGTGCTCGACGGGGAGGTCGCCACCAC
>CADDZG010000012.1 GCA_902812355.1 Actinomycetota bacterium
GGCCCCTACGGTTCGGACCGTCCGCGCGCCGCGGCACGTCGCTACGCTGCCCTCAACGGGGCCCGGCTGGTGGCGTGCCGGTGCCCCGCAGGATCGGCTACGGCCACGGTCACCGTCGCCTTGGGCCCGGCGCGGAGCCGAGCCCGTGCGGTGCTGGATGCCGCGACGATCGCCCCGGCGCCCGCCGCCGGAACCTCGGGGCTCGATCCCGCCCTCGCCGCGGCCGTGACACGCCTGCTCGGGGCGTCCGGGGGCCGGGTGCACGTCGTCTCGGGCTACCGCTCCCCCGAGCAGCAGCGGGTGCTGTGGCGGCGCGCCCTGGCCCGCTACGGCTCGCCCGCCGCAGCCAGGCGCTGGGTCGCGCCGCCGGGGTCGTCGATGCACCAAAGGGGCCTGGCCGTCGATCTTGGTGGCGATCTGGGCCTCGCCGTGTCGCTGGTGAAGAGACTGCACCTGCCTCTGTACCGGCCCCTGTCCAACGAGCCGTGGCACTTCGAGCTCGCCGATTCCCGCGGCCCGTGACGGGCGATCGGTTGCCGGACCGAGCTCTACGCGCGGGCGTGCGATCGGACTTGCCCGGGGTCCATCACACCCACCCGTAAGTCGCTGCCCTTCACCCCACAGCCGTGGGGAGCGATCGGACTTGCCCGGAGTCGATCGCACCTGCCTCCGCCCGTTGAGGCCATCGCGTCGAGCCTTCCACGGCCGGCCGTCGCAGCGCGTCCGGGGCCCGTCCCGACTGCTTCCAGAAGGCGGGAACCGCTCCTCTAGGATGTCGGGGTCCACCACGAACGAGGAGACGGCCATCTCGACGCGGGATCTCGTCGACGACCTCGAACGCCGTTTCGCCGCGCTCGAGACGCGTTTCTCCCTCGCCTACTGGGACTCCCAGATCGATGCCGGGCCCGAGACCGACCGCAGGCGGGCCGAGACGGAGCTCGCAGTGCGCCGGGCCAAGGGCGATCCCGAGGCCTATCGAGCGGTCCTGGACGCGTTGCGATCGAACGGACACGATCCTCTTTTGCGACGCCAACTCGAGGTGCTGCGGTTGTCGCTTGCCGCGAACCAGATGGACGAGGCCGAACGTGCCGGCATCGTCGGGCTCGCCGCGGCGATCGAGAGCGACTTCGCCTCTTACCGGCCCGAGCTCGGCGGGCGCCGCGTGTCCGACAACGACATCGAAGACATCCTGCGGCGCTCGGACGACGACGCCCTCCGGCGCCGTGCCTGGGAGGCGTCTAAAGAGGTAGGGGCGGTGGTCGCCGAGCGCGTACGTGAGCTCGCGCGCCTGCGCAACCGTGCCGCACGGCGTCTCGGCTATCGCGATCACTACGTCATGGCCCTCGAGCTGCAGGAGATGTCGGAGCCGTGGCTGTTCGCCCTCCTGGACGAGGTCGACCGGCTCACGGCCGGCCCGTTCGCCACCTTCAAGCGGCGCCTGGACGACGCCCTGCGCTCCCGCTTCGGCGTCACAGAGGTCGCCCCGTGGCACTACGCAGACCCCTTCTTCCAGACGCTGCCACCGGACCTGCACGTCGACCTCGACCCGCAACTGCGCCACCTCGACGCGACCGAACTTGCCCTGCGCACCTTCGCCGGGTGGGGGATCGACATCTCCGGGGTGCTGGAGCGCAGCGACCTGTACCCACGGGAGCGCAAGTGCCAGCATGCCTTCTGCATCGACATCGATCGTTCGGGCGACGTGCGGGTGCTGGCCAACGTGGTGCCCGGCGAGCGCTGGATCGAGACGATGCTGCACGAGTGCGGCCACGCCGCCTACGACCTGTGCGTCGATCCCGACCTCCCCTACCTGTTGAGGCGGTCCGCCCACACCTTCGTCACCGAGTCGATCGCGATCCTGTGCGGTCGCCTGGTCAACGACGCCGTGTGGTTGGTGGACGTCGCCAGGCTCGATGCAGGCGAGGTCGAGGCGCTACGAGGACGGCTCGATGCGGCCACCGCCGCCACAAGCCTGCTGTTCGCCCGCTGGGTCCTCGTCATGGCTCATTTCGAGCGGGCCCTGTATGCCGATCCCGACGCCGACCTCGACGGCTTGTGGTGGGAGCTGGTGCAGCGTTTCCAGTCGGTCGGGATGCCCGGAGGCAGGCGCGGTCCCGACTGGGCGGCCAAGATCCACATCGCGGTGTCGCCGGTCTACTACCACAACTACCTGCTCGGCGAGATGCTGGCGACGCAGCTCGAGGACGTCTGCCACCGCGACGCGGGCGGCCTCGTCGAGCGCCGGGAGGCCGGCGATCTCCTGCGCGAGCGCATCTTCCGGCACGGGGCGGCGCTGCGGTGGGACGAGCTGATCCCGCAGGCTACCGGCGAGCAGTTGTCGGCGCGGCGCTTCGTCGATCGCATCGCCGCGCGCCTGTAGAGGCGCCGGCCGCGCTCAGAGGCTGGCGTGGGACTTGAACCGGCGGTACAGCGCATGCGCGGGGGCCTGCTTGATGAAATCGACGTCGGCGCTTCCGACGGAACCGAGGCTCACCGGCACGTTGACGTTGCGCACCCGCCGGGGGTCCACCTGTGAGGCGAGGATCCCGAGCCTGAACAGCTCCGCGGGGGCCAGGGACGTGCGCGTGTAGCGCCGGGTGACGGCGATCCAGCGCATCAGGCGCCCGGGGTCGCCCGATACCTGGTTGCGGAGCATGCGCAGCATGGCGAGCAGGATGTCGCCCTGGTGATGGCTGCGGGTGAGATCGCCGCCGGGGAAGTCGTGGCGATCGCGTGCGTACTGCAACACCTTGTAGGCGGGCAGGCGGTGGACCCCCGCGCTTATCTGCGCCCCGCTGAAGCCCACGTCGTTCACACCCGGGGGGATCCTCATCTTGAGGTGTCCCAAGTGCGCGAGGGCGCCCTGGAAGCCGTGGAAGCCGGTCATCACCCAGTAACCGATGCGGATCCCGGTGAGGCTCTCGATCGTCTTCGCCATCAACCGGGGTCCGCCGCGCGATAGCGATGAGTTGATCTTGCCGGTGCCGTGCCCGGGGATGTTCACCCAGCAATCGCGGGGGAAGTTGAGTATCCCGCCGCGCATCGTGACGGTGTTGAAGCCGAGCAGGTGGATCGCGTCGCCGTTGGCGTTGACCGGGTTGCCCTCGCGCGCATCGGTACCGATCACCAGCACGAAGATCTTGCCGTGGGTGGGTTGGTAGGAAGCGTGCACCCGCCCTACCGCAATCGCTTCGGTGGCCGAGGCCCGGGAGGTCGACGACCCTCCCGATACGACCACCAGGCAGACCGCCGTGGCGGCGGCGAGAACCGCCGCCAGGAGGGCGCGCGGTCGCGTCATCATCCACTCCCTCCGTGCTTGCCGTTGTGCTTGCCCGAGCCCCCGTGCTTACCGTGATGCGATCGCACGGGTTGCTGGTGGACGTCGAAGGCCATGACGCTCCAGCGCCCGTGCCTGCGCTCGAGCCACAGCACGGTATGGGTGTGCCACGCGATCCTGTGGCCCGAACGTTTGGCCCGGGCGATGATGTCCACCGCCGCGGCGGCGCGGCTCGGATCGGCGGCGTCGACCCCGATCCGAGCCCTCGCTCTGCGGATCTGCACCGCTTGGGCCCCCGCGGGCGGGGCCAGCCGGGCGCGCAGCAGGGCTGCGGCGGCCGGCTTGTCGAAGTAGGCCGATACCTCCTGCCGGTAGCGGTCGGGCACGAGGAGGAGGGCGTTGAAGGTGTCTGTGACCACGCGCGCGAGATGTGGACGAGCGGCGGCGATCTCGTGCTTGACATGCTTCGGGACCTTGCCGAGGGCGCCGGCGGGATAGACCGCGATCCTCCAGCGTGCCTGGGGCAGCGAGCCTGCCGGCGGCTTGACCGGGGACCCCGGCGAGGTGCGGACGGGACCGCGCATGAGGGCCCACACACCGACCCCGATGGCGGCGGCCACGAGCACGGCGCCGATCGTGAACGGCACCCACAATCGCTTGTACACGGGGGCGGACGCGTTCAAGCCAACCTCCTCACGGCGTCCCGGCCTGGGTCAGGGTAACGGAACCCCGGGCATAGCTCCGGCATCTGCCGGGCATCCCTCATGACGGCCGCCGGGAGGCCGGGGCGGCCGCGGGTAGGATGGGCGTTGCCGATCGGAGGAGGAACAGGCCACATGGAGCTGGGTCTCGACGTACGTGAGGTCGATTCGCACTCGGTCGTGGACGTCAAGGGCGAGATCGACGTCTACACCGCGCCCAAGCTGCGGGAGAAGCTGATCGAGCTGGTGTCCGACGGGTCCTACGACATCGTCGTGAACCTCGAGGGCGTCGAGTTCCTCGACTCCACGGGCCTGGGGGTGCTCGTCGGCGCGCTCAAGCGGGTCAAGGCCCACGACGGGAGCCTGTCGCTGGTGTGCACCCAGGACAAGATCCTCAAGATCTTCAAGATCACCGGCCTCACCAAGGTGTTCCCGATACACGGATCCGTGGAGGAAGCTGCGGGGGCCTGAGCCCGCGCATCGACGACATGGCCACCGTCGAGCTAGAGATCCCATCCCGCTCGGTCTACGTGGCGGTTGTCCGCCTCGCGCTGGCGAGCCTCGCACGCGACGCGGGGCTCGACGAGGAGCGCGTCGACGACCTCAGGATCGCGGTGTCCGAGGCGTGCGCCGACGCGCTGCCGGTACACCTCGCCGAGGCCGACACCTCCCAGGTATGCGTGCGCTGGACCGAGCACCCCGACCGGCTGGAGATCGAGGTCGAGGGCCGCAGCTCGTTGCTGCAGGGCGACGGTGAAGGGGTGCGCCCGCGCCGGGACCTCGACGACTCCGCCGAGGATCACGCTTCGTTGTCGGCCGCGCTGCTGCGCAGCCTGGTGGATGAGTGCACCGTGGTCGAGCGCTCCGAGGGCGGCACGCGCACGAGGCTGACGATCAGGCGCTGAGCCGGTCCCGGAGGTCGGAGGTGCGGGCGGGATGAGCAAGGCAGCGACCGCGCTCAAACGGGTGCTCGTCGGGTCCCCACGTTCCACCGGGGAGATGGAGCACACGCTGCTGCCCAAGGTCATAGCGCTGCCGATCCTGTCCTCGGACGCGCTGTCTTCGAGCGCTTATGCGGTGCAGGAGATACTGCTGGTGCTCGCGGCCGCGGGGGCCGGAGCGCTGGCGCTCGTAACCCCGGTGGCGCTGGCCGTCGCCGCGCTGCTGACGATCGTCGTCATCTCCTACCGGCAGATCGCTCGCGCCTACCCGCAGGGCGGCGGAGCTTACGTCGTGACCCGCCAGCAGTTCGGGCTGACCCCGGGGCTCTTGGTCGCCGCCGCTCTGATGATCGACTACATGATGACCGTGGCGGTGTCGATCACGTCCGGGGTGGACGCGATCGTGTCGGCCGCCCTCGTGCTCGCTCCCTTCCGCGTCGAACTGGTGATCCTGCTGATCGTCGGCGTGGCTCTGGCCAACCTACGCGGGGTCAAGGAATCCGGACGCATCTTCGCTCTGCCGACCTACGGGTTCATCGCTGCGGTCTACGCCACCGTGATCGTGGGCCTGTTCAAGTGCATCGGCGGGTGCCCCGAGGCCCCCAGCGCCCACCTCGCCGTGCATGCGGTGGAACCCTTGTCGATCTTCCTGATCCTGCGCGCCTTCGCAGCCGGAACCGCTGCGCTCACCGGGGTCGAGGCCATCACCGACTCGGTGCCGATGTTCCGTTACCCACAGTCCCGCAACGCGGCCACGACCCTCGGCCTGCTCGCCCTGTTCGCGTGCACGATGTTCGTGGGTCTTTCGGTGCTCTCGCACCTGACGCACGTACACTACCTGAGCGCGGCGCAGAGGACCGCGGTCGCCCAGGTAGGGCTCGCGGTGTTCGGCAATTCCTTCGGCTTCTTCTTCCTGCAGGCGATGACCGCCGGCATCCTGATACTCGCCGCCAACACCGCTTTCAACGGCTTCCCGGTGCTGATGTCGATCCTGGCACGCGATCGCGTCGTGCCTCGCTACTTCATGAGCCGCGGCGACCGCCTCGTGCTATCGAACGGCATCATCATCCTCGCCACCGCGGCGGCTCTGGTGGTGTGGGCCTTCCGGGCGAACCTCAACAGCCTGATCCAGCTGTATCTGATCGGCGTGTTCATATCCTTCACGCTCGCCCAGGCCGGCACCGTCCGTAAATGGAAGGCGGAGCGGCCGCCGCGGTGGAAGCGGCGCGCCGTGATCAACTCGATAGGCTCGGCGATGACCGGCATAGTGCTCGTGGTGGTGCTGATCACGAAGTTCCGCTACGGCGCCTGGATCGTCGTGGTGCTGATCCCACTGCTGATCTGGCTGATGCACTCGATGCATCGTCATTTCGAAGACATCGCCGAAGAGCTGCGCGACGTATCCCGGCGGCCGGGCCAGCGCCGTTCCGCCAACCAGCACATCGTCATAGTGGTCCAGCGGGTCGATGCCGCCGCCGCTCGCGCCGTCGGTTACGTACGCTCGACGCGCGTCGTCGACGTGAGGGCGGTGACCCTGGACCAGGCCCTCGCCGCGCCGTGGAAGCGGCTGGCCCCCGACATCCCGCTCACCACCCTGCCGGAGGGGAGCTTGATCTCGGCGGTCGTGCGATACCTTAGGGGTCGCCGCGCCGAGCTCGGCCCCGACGACTTCCTCACCGCCGTGATCCCCGAGACGCTCGGATCGGACAGCCTGTTCGAGCTCGTGCGCCGGCCGATCCCACAGCGCCTCAAGGCGGTGTTGGTGCGCGAGCCGGGGGTCCAAGTGATGGACGCCCCGATCCTCAAACGCGATATAGATCCAAACGTCGACGAGGCGGTCGAGCCGGCCACGAACGTGGCGGTGGTGCTCGTGCGGGGCATGGGCAACGCGACACTGCAGGCGGTGCGTTACGCCGAGACGCTCGACCCCACCCGCATCGTCGGGCTCAACATCGGGCTCGACCCCGAGGCCAGCATGCGGCTCGGCAACGAGTGGATGTCCGAGAGCATCCCCTACCCGCTGGTGATCGAGGATTCCCCGTTCCGCGATGTCGGCAGCTCGATCCGCGCCTACGTGCGCGAGCTGGGACCCGATGGGGTGGAGAAGGTGGTTACGGTGGTGATCCCCGAGCTCGTGGTGCCGACCCGGCGCCACCGCATCCTGCACCGCCAGACCGCCCTGGTGGCCAAGCGCTACCTGCTGTTCGAGCGCGGCGTGGTGGTCGTGAGCGTCCCCTATCACATCGGCCGGCCGCTGCCGGGACGGGCCGAGAAGGTCGGCGCCGCGGTCGGTTGAGCTCGCTCAGCTCTGCTCGGGCCCGGGCACGAGCTCGTACTCGGGGTTGAGGATCACGGGGAGGCCGCCGTCGGCCTGCCCACGCATTCCTTGGGCGACGATGCCGACGCCGAGCCGCACGCCCTGAAGGGACGAGCGCCCGAGCCAACGCAGGATGAGGCTCCCCGACCCGTCGGTGATCGTCGCCTCCACCGAACCCCCCTCGGCGGGATCGATGCGGATGTTGCGCACCACCCCCGCCACCCGGCAGTGCTTGCGAGGGGCGGCTTCGGCTATCGGGCACACGCCGGGGATCCCGCTGCGCCAGCGCGTGAGCTCCTGCGCCCGCACCTCCTCCGGCGGGGTCGCCAGGCGGTCGATCAATTCCCTGAACCCGGGCATGGGGCGAGTATGTCAGTATCGGCTTCGCGCGAGGTGAACGAGGAGACGGATGGGTTGCACGTAATCATCGCGGGCTGCGGACGCGTCGGCTCGGAACTGGCGGCCAGCCTCACCGACGAGGGCCACAGCGTGGCGATAGTGGACAAGGATGCCCGCGCCTTCGAGCGCCTCAAGCCCGATTTCCCGGGCAAGACGATCCAGGGCTTCGTGTTCGACCGCGACGTTCTCGAAGAGGCCGGCATCCGCGAGGCGCGCGCCTTCGCCTCGGTGACCAGCGGGGACAACTCCAACATCGTCTCGGCCCGCATGGCCAAGGAGTTCTACAAGGTGGAACTGGTGGTGGCCCGCATCTACGACCCCCGGCGAGCCCAGATCTACCAGCGCCTCGGGATCCAGACGGTGGCCACCGTGCGGTGGACCACCGACCAGATCCTGCGGGCGCTTTTGCCCGACGATCGCCAGGTCGAATACACGATCGACAACGGTGAGGTCGTGGTCACCGCGATTCCGGCCCCCGCCGAGACGGTCGGGCACCGCGCCCTCGAGCTCGACCGGTTGCCGGAGCGGCGCATCCTCGCCCTCAGCCGCTTCGGGGTCCCCCGGTTGCCGGACAAGGAGCTGACCGTGCAGGAGGGCGACATCCTGCACATGTCCTGTGCCCGCTCCGCGTTGGCGAGCCTCGTCGACGAGCTGCGCAAGACGGGACAGCCGGAGTGACCGAGAGGGCCCGATGACCAAGAGGACCTACCGGATAGCCGTGGCGGGGGCCGGCAACGTCGGCACCTTCGTCGCGACCGACCTGCACAAGCAGGGCCACGACGTGGTGGTGATCGAGCAGGACAAGACCGTGGTCGAGGCGCTGGCCAAGGAGCTCGACGTCAACTGGGTCACCGGCGACGCCTGCGAGCTGCACACCCTCGACGAGGCGGTGCTGTCGTCCTGCGACGTGATGGTCGCGGCCACCGGCGACGACGAGGACAACCTCGTGATCTCGCTTCTGGCCAAGCAGGAGTTCGCGGTGCCGCGGGTGGTCGCCCGCGTCAACCATCCGGACAACGCGTGGCTGTTCAACGAGGGCTGGGGGATAGACGTGGCGGTGTCCACCCCCCAGCTGCTCACCGCCCTGGTGGAGGAGGCGGTGTCCACCGGCGACCTCGTCAAGCTGCTGAACCTCGAGCAGGGCAAGGTGTCGCTGCTGGAGGTGCGCCTGGACGAGGGCTCGCCGGCCGAGGGCCACACCGTCGGGGACCTCGAGATCCCGCCGGACTGCGCGCTCGTGGCCGTGATACGCGATCGCCACGTGATAGTGCCTAAGGCGGAGACCCCGTTGCGCACCGGTGACGAGGTTCTGGCGCTGGCCTCGCCCCAGGCCGAGGACGACCTGCGCGCCGCCCTAACGGGCGAGCGCTGAACGCCGGGCCCGGCGGGGCAACGGCGCAGAGCGAACTAGGAGGTGCCGTGGAGCGTTCGCAGGCGCTGGATCTGGTCCGTCGCTACGCGCGCAAGGACACCACCGTCCGCCACCTCGTGTCGGTCGAGGGGGTGATGCGAGCGCTCGCCGGCCGCTTCGGCGAGGACGAGGACCGCTGGGGCCTCGCCGGACTGTTCCACGACCTCGACCAGGATGAGACCCACGATTCGTTCGAGCGCCACGGCTACCAGAGCGTGGAGTGGCTCCGGGCCGAGGGCTTCGACGACGAGCAGGTGCTGAACGCGGTCCTGGCCCACGTCCACGAGCGCTACCGGACCGACCTCATGGCCCGCTCGATAGTGCATGCCGACGGGATCGCCGGGCTGCTCGTGGCCGTGGCTCTGGTGCGCCCGACCAAGGCCGAGGGCATGAAGGTCTCGTCGGTGCGCAAGAAGCTCAAGGAGCGGTCCTTCGCTCCGGGGGTGGAGCGGGACAAGATCCACGGGGTCGAAGAGGGGATCGGCATCCCGATGGACGAGTTCATCGCGGTGTCGATCGAGGGCCTGCAAAGGGTGGCGCCGGAGATCGGCCTCGCCTGAGCCCCAGGTCAGGGGGCATCGGGCGAGGTCGTCGCTTCCTGGGCCCGGGCCCGGCGCCTGCGGTTGAGCACGTAGGCGCAGCCGGCGGCGACGATCAGGGCACCCACGACGATCGTGGGGATGCCGAAGGAGGACGCGATCTCCTGCCACCGGTCCTTGACCACGTAACCGGCGGCGACGAGCCCGACCGTCCACGGGATGCTGCCGGCGATCGTGTACAGGGTGAAGCGGCCCACCGGCATGCCGCCGATCCCGGCCACGACCGAGATATAGGTGCGCACCACCGGCAGCATCCGCGACAGGAACGTGGCGGCCTCTCCGTGGCGGTCCCACCACGCTTCGGCCCGGTCGAGGTCGCGTGCCCTGATGCCGACGAACCGCCCGTAGCGCTCGAGCACCGGGCGGCCGGCTAGGAGGCCGACGTAGTACGCGGCGATGCTGCCGGCCCAGGTGCCGATCAGGGCGGCGACGACCACCTCCACGACCCCGAGCTTGCCGGCGGCGGCGTACCAGCCTCCGACGGTGAGCGTGGCCTCGCTTGGTATCGGAATGCAGGCGGCGTCGGCGGCCATGAGCAGGAAGATGCTCAGGTAGCCGTAGTGCACCACCCAGTGCTCGACGAAGGCGTCCACCACTGCATGCTATGCGGGCCCCCCGCTTAGGCGCCAGGTGTCCACGCTTTCCTCACACCGGCCGTGCGGCGCCCGGCCGGGGAGGGTGAGCCTCGGGAAGATGGGTAGCCTCGTGGGGGTTGGAGCCGGATGCGGGTGGCCTGCGCCGGTTGACAGCCCGCAGCGGAGGCGCGATAAGGCGGTGCCGGGTCGCCGGTACGCCGATGCCCCCGATCCGTGGCACCCTTGGCCCCCGATCCCCTCACGAGGAGTTCGATGCCGAAACCCCTGGTCATAGTCGAGTCGCCAGCCAAGGCGAAGACGATCGCCCGCATCCTGGGCGATGGGTACATCGTGGATTCTTCGGTCGGCCACGTGCGCGACCTGCCTGCGGCCGCGTCCGAGATCCCCCCCGCCTACCGGGACGAGCCGTGGGCCCGTCTGGGCATTGACATCGACAACGATTTCAAGCCGCTCTACGTGATACCCGGGGACAAGAAGCAGCACGTCAAGCGGCTCAAGCAGGCCCTCAGGGACGCGAGCGAGCTGTACCTCGCCACCGACGAGGACCGCGAGGGCGAATCGATCGCGTGGCACCTGCAGGAGGTGCTGTCCCCGAGCGTGCCGGTGCGGCGCATGGTGTTCCACGAGATCACGAGGTCGGCGGTGCAGCGGGCGCTGGAGCAGCCGCGCGACCTCGACCGCAGGCTGGTCGATGCCCAGGAGGCCCGGCGCCTGCTCGACCGCCTGTTCGGTTACGAGGTGTCGCCGGTGCTGTGGAAGAAGGTGCTGCCCAAGCTCTCGGCCGGCCGGGTGCAGAGCGTCGCGGTGCGCCTGATCGTCGAGCGCGAGCAGGCCCGCATCGCGTTCCGCCCCGCGTCCTACTGGGACGTCGAGGGCACCTTCTCCAAGCGCGACGACGCCGCTCGGTTCACGGCGTGTCTCGTTACGATCGACGGCCGGCGCATCGCTGCGGGGGCTGCGGACTTCGATGAGCTCGGACGGCCCCGCAGCGACGATCTGATCGTGCTCGATCGCGCCGCGGCCGAGGCCCTGGTGGAGGCGCTCTCCGGGGCGAGCTTCGAGGTCCGCTCGGTCGAGCAGCGTCCCTACAGCTCGTCGCCGCGTCCGCCGTTCATCACCTCGACCCTGCAGCAGGAGGCCGGGCGCAAGCTGCGCTTCACCGCCCAGCGCACCATGAGCGTTGCCCAGCGCCTGTACGAGAACGGCTACATCACCTACATGCGTACCGACTCCACGACCCTGTCCGAGGAGGCCCTGCGGGCCGCCCGCAGTGTCGCCGCCCGCCTCTACGGCGACGACCACGTGGCCGCCGCGCCGCGCCGCTACCGCGGCAGGGTGGCCAACGCCCAGGAGGCTCATGAGGCGATCCGCCCCGCCGGCGAGGTCTTCCGCATGCCCGACGAGGTCAGGGCCGAGGTGTCGCCCGACGAGGCCGCCCTGTACGAGCTGATCTGGATGCGGACCGTGGCGTCCCAGATGGCCGATGCCGAGGGCTACAGCGTGCGGGCGCGCCTCGGGGCCACCTCGAGCCGCGGTGAGGACGTCGGCTTCGAGCTCGCACCGCCGGGCAAGGTCATCACCTTCCCCGGCTACATGCGTGCCTACGTCGAGGGCCGGGACGACCCCGAGGCGGCGCTCGAGGACCGCGAGGTCATCATCCCGCCGCTCACCGAGGGTGAGCGGCTCGTGACTCACGAGCTTGCCGGACGGGGGCACGAGACCCGGCCCCCGGCCCGCTACACCGAGGCGTCCCTCGTGAGGGAGCTCGAGGAGCGGGGCATCGGGCGGCCGTCGACCTACGCCAGCATCATCGACACGATCCAGCAGCGCGGCTACGTGTTCAAGAAGGGGGCGGCGCTGGTGCCCTCCTACACGGCCTTCGCGGTGACCACGCTGTTGCGGCGGCACTTCCCGCGCCTCGTGGACTACGACTTCACGGCCAAGATGGAGGCCGACCTCGACGCCATCGCCAACGGCGAGCAGGAGCAGGTGCCGTGGCTGCGGCGCTTCTACTTCGGCAACGGGGAGGTCGGCCTGCACGACCTCGTGACCCGCAACCTCGACGACATCGACCCACGCGAGATCAACGCGATCCCGATCGGGACCGATGGCAACGGCGAGGAGATCGTGGTACGGGTCGGACGCTACGGGCCCTACGTGCAGCGGGGCGAGGACACGGCGTCGATCCCCCACGACCTCCCGCCCGACGAGCTCGACGTCCGGCGCGCCGTGGAGCTGCTCGAAGCGCCCGACGAACGCATCCTCGGAGAAGACCCCGACACCGGACTGCCGGTGGTGCTGCGCTCGGGGCGTTTCGGTCCCTACGTGCAGCTGGGCTCGGCCGACGACGTCGAGGGCAAGCCAAAGACCGCGTCGTTGCTGTCGTTCATGGATCCGCATTCCGTGACCCTCGAGGACGCGCTGCGCCTACTGAGCCTGCCGCGCACGGTAGGCGTGGACCCCTCCGACGGACAGGAGATCGTGGCCCTCAACGGGCGCTTCGGCCCGTACATAAAGAAGGGCGACGAGACGCGCTCGCTCGGTTCCGAGGAGCAGCTGTTCACCGTCACCCTCGAGGAGGCCCTCGCGCTGCTCGCCGAGCCGCGGCGTGGGAGGCGATCGACCCCGCGGGTCCTGCGCGAGCTCGGCGAGGGCCCGGCCGGCCACCGGATCGAGCTGCGCTCCGGGCGCTACGGGCCCTACGTCACCGACGGCGAGGTCAACGCGTCGTTGCCGCGCGGCACCCGTCCCGAGGAGGTCACGCTCGAGCAAGCGGTGGCTCTGCTCGAGGACAAGCGCAGCAAGCCGGGGGGCCGCGGAGGGCGCACCCGCAAGACGAGCGCGCGCAAGACCGCGGCGCGCAAGAGCGGGACCAAGGCTTCGGGGCGCGAGGCTCGCTCGCCGTCCCGCTCCGGAGGTTCGGGCGATGGCGGGAAACCAGGGTCGTCTCGGAGGTGAGCGACCGGGTCGGACGCTTCATCGCCATCGAGGGCGGTGAGGGCACCGGCAAGACGACCCAGATAGAACTGTTGGCCGCGGCGTTGCGGGCGGCGGGTCACGAGGTCGTGGTCACCCACGAACCGGGCGGCACGGCGCTCGGGCGGGGGATCCGCGAGCTGCTGCTGGCTCCCGGTGGCGCGGTGGTGCCGCGCGCGGAGGCGTTGCTGTACGCCGCGGACCGGGCCCAGCACGCGGCCGAGGTCATCGCCCCGGCCCTGCGCCGGGGGGCGGTCGTGGTGTCCGACCGCTACGTGGACTCGTCGCTCGCCTACCAGGGGATAGCCCGGAACCTCGGCGTGCAGCGGATCCTCGAGCTGTCGCGCTGGGCGACGGCCGGGGTGATGCCGCACGTCTCCTTCTACCTCGACCTGCCCCCGGAGCAGGGGCTCGCCCGGGTCGGCGCGGCGCGCGACCGCATCGAGAGCGAGCCGGAGGACTTCCATCGCCGGGTCCGAGATGCCTATCTCGAGCTCGCCCGCCTCTACCCCGAGCGGCTCGTGGTGATCGACGCCGGCGGCAGTCCGTCCCAGGTGCATGGCAGGCTCGTGGCCGTGCTCGAAGAGAGGTTGGGACCGATGACGGGGAGCGCGCGGTGAGCGTGTGGGATGCCCTGCAGGGCTCGGCTTCCGCCGCAGCGTTGCAGCGCAGCCTGGCGCGGGGTGCGCACGCGTGGCTCCTGCTCGGACCTGCGGGGACCGGCAAGAGCGTGGCGGCGACCTGCATCGCCGCTGCCCTCAACTGCCCCGCCGAGCCGGGGGTCGGGTGCGGACGCTGCCCCGTGTGCCGCCGGATCCTGCGCGATCGCCATCCGGACGTGCACCGCATCGTGCCGGAAGGCCCGCTGATACCGGTCGACACCGTCCGGGACCAGGTGATCGCCGCGGCGTCGCGCTCTCCCTTCGAGGGCCGCAGCAAGGTCTTCATCATCGAGGAGGCCGAGCGCATGAACCCGTCGGCTCAGAACGCGTTGCTCAAGACGCTCGAGGAGCCCCACGCCGACACGGTGTTCGTGCTCGTGTCGAGCCGCGAGGACGATCTGCTGGAGACGATCAGGTCGCGCTGCAGGGTGCTGCGGCTCGAGCCGGTGTCGGAGTCAGACGTCGTCCACCTCCTGGAGCGAGAGGGGGCCTCTCCCGAACGCGCCCGGCTGGCGGCCAGGGTCGCCGCCGGAGACCTGCCGCGGGCCCGGACCCTCGCCTTCGACGAGGCGGTGGCGCAGCGGCGCAGGCTGTGGCTTGAGCTGCCCCGGCGTCTCACGGCTCCCGCCGGCGCCGCCGAGGCCGCGGCCGAGATCGCCGCGCACGCCGCCGAGGTCGTGAAACAGCGGGAGCAGGAACAGAAGGAAGAGGTCGCCGAGCTCGCCGAGGCGATGGGTGAGGGACGTGGCACCGCCGCGGCCCGCAACGCGCTCGCCAAGCGTCATCGCCGCGAGCTCAAGCGCCTCGAGGAGGAGGTGATCGGCGAGGCCCTCGCCACGGTGGCCTCGTTGTTCAGGGATGCCCTGGCGCTGCGCCGCGGGGGGCCCGACGCGGCCGTGAACCTCGATGCGCGCGAGCTGCTCCAGGAGGTTGCGTCGGCACCGGTAAGCGATGCGCACCTCGTCCTAGCGGTCGAACGCTTGGTTGCAGCGCGCGCGTCGTTGGCACGCAACGCCAACGTCGGCCTCGCCCTGGAGTCCGCCCTGATCGAGGTGGCGAGCCTCACCACCCCGCCCCCCGCCGCCTGAGCGTCAGCCGGTTCCGGGAGCCGGGCCCGAGCCCTGCGGCACGTCGCGCATGTGCCGCAGCGGCGACAGGATCAGCCACAGCGGCGACGCCAGCTGGGCTATCGCCACCACCCACAGCGCCGAGCGGTTGCCGAGGGCCTGTCCGAGAGCGCCGCCGGCGATGCCCCCCAGCGGCAGCACGCCCCACACGAGGAAGCGGATCGTGGCATTCATGCGCCCGAGGAGGTGCGGCGGACACAGGGCCTGGCGGAAGCTCACCTGGTTGACGTTGTAGATCACGCCTCCGGCCCATCCGAGCATGAACCCGATGGGGAAGAGAACGACCCGCCAATCGGGTTCGGCGAGCGGCTGCAGCAGGGTGAATGGGGACAGCACGGTCATGGGGATCCAGATCGCCCTGGCGCTGCCGATCCGGCGGGCGAGCGGTGAGGCCACCACCGCGCCGATCACTCCGCCCACGGCGCCGCCCGAGAAAACGAGTCCGATCTCGGTCGCACCGAGTCCGAGGTCGCGCACGAGGAAGGGCACGCTCAACGCAGAGATTGCGCCGCTGAAGAGGTTGAAGGTCGCCGTACAGCCGGCGATCCGACTGAGGATCGGATGTCTCAGCACGAACGCCAGGCCCTCGCCAATCTCCCGCCGCAGGTTGGGTACCTGGGGCTGCTCCGGTGCCGGCTCCGCCTGGGGGATCGCAGCGACGCTGCCCGCCGATACGAGGAAGCTGGCGGCGTCGGCAAGCAGCGCGGTCGGAGCCCCGAAGAGACCGACGAGGAAGCCGCCCAAGGCGGGTCCTCCGACCTGGGCCACCGATTGACTGCCCTGCAGCTTCGCGTTGCCCTCGACGAGCTGGTCGCGCGCGACGAGGAAGGGCAGGTAGGACTGGTAGGAAATGTCGAAGAAGACGGTGCCGATGCCTGCGAGGAAAGACACCGCGTAGAGCTGGGGCAGCGTGAGGATCCCCAGCGAGCCCGCCACCGGCACCGACACCAGCAAAAGGGCCCGGGCGATGTCGCAGGTGATCATGACCGGCCGTTTGCGCCCGCGGTCGACCCACGCGCCGGCGGGCAGCCCGATCAGCAGGAACGCCGCGGTCTCGGCCGCCGTGAGCATGCCGACCTCGAAGGTCGACGCGCGCAGGGTCACGACGGCTATCAGCGGCATGGCCACGAGCGTGACCTGGGTTCCGAACTGACTGACCGTGTCCCCGAACCACAACAGGTTGAACCCGCGATGACGGCGCAGGGAGGCAGCCCGCGATGCGCTCACCGCGACATCCTCACAGATGGGGGCCGCTCGGCGTCGGGGGCCGGAAGCTTCAGCTGCGCTCGAGGACGCCGCGTACGTAGGCGGCCTGGCCGGCGTGCTGCAAGCAGTCCGACACGACGCTCACCAGCCTCACCGCCAGCGTGACCGGTGGATCCCAGGACTCGTCGACGACGCGATCCAAGGCGGCATCGTCGAGCCCTTCCAGGAAGCGAACGGTGTGCTGGTGAACCTCGTCGTGGTAGCCGAGCAGGGTATCCGCGTCGGCACGGACGCGTGCGACGTCGGCGGCCGTGTGACCGAACCCTATGTCGCCCTCGGGCAGGTCCAGCGCGAAACGATCCTTCCACCCGTGGGCGGTCCACACCTGTTCGCCGGCGGCGGCATCGGCGACGTGATCGTCTTCGACGCGGGTGAGGTGCCACACGAGCCACGCGATCGTGTTGGCCTGTGGGTCGACGCGTGCGGTGAGATGATCCGGCTCTAAGCCGTCGAGTACCGCGTGAACCACCTCGCGCACCCGGGACATCGCGTCGATCAGGATGTCGGATCCGGTCGCCATCGCCCTCACGCTCCCTTCGTCACGCCCGCCGGTCCGAGCCGCCCCCAGCAGGTTCGCATCTCGGTCCGGCCCGCACAAGGCCGGGGCGGAGTAATCATCGAGACATGCCGGCAGGGAGGTGAGGACATGGGTAGCGGTGTCGATGGTGGTTCCGCACACATCCAACCCCTCGGGTGGCTCGGATGGGCACTGATCCTCGCGGCGCTGTTCGCCTGGGAGGGCATGAGCCTGGCGCGACCGGACTGGGGATGGCCGAGCATGAGCGACATGTTCCGGGCGATCAGCACCCCGGTATGGGGGAGGTGGATGTTGTTCGCCGGATGGCTGTGGCTGGGATGGCACCTCTTCATGCGAGGATGGCGCTTCTTCCTCCAGGGGCCCCCTCCGGGCGCGCCGCCGGTGGTACCTCCGGGGGCCGGCGGCGTGCCTGCCTATCTGATCCGTATCGGAGCCCCGATGCTCGTTCTCTTCGCCCTGACGCTGGGGCTGCTGGTGCGTTTCGGTCGGCGGCGGGTGCGTGCGCTGCGCAGCGCTGCCGCGGCCCGGCAGCTACAGCGGGCGGTGACGACCGTGGTGCCGGGCTTCGCCCTGTTCGTCGCCGTCGATGCCCTCCTTGCGTTGGGTGGGATCATCCACGGCACGCTGCTGGAGGCGGTCCAGCAAGGTGGTCTTTTCACCGGGGCGGTGGTGCTACCCGGCTGGGTGGTGCTGAGCGCGGGTGAAAGGGTGCTGGCGCGCCTGCGCTCGTGACCGACCGCCAGCATCCCGGCGGTACCGGGCTCGGCGGGGCACGCTGCCATGATCCGCCGGCCGCCGCTGCTGCGCGGCGTCGGTCGCCCGGATGACGGTTCTGCCGCCGCGGCCTTGACGGGATCCGCGCGTTCACCCGATCCGATAGGCGCATGCGCCCTCTAACTTGGCGGTGGATGAGCCGTTCGAGGCAGAGGGCGTCGGTGGTGCCGACGCAGGTTCTCGTGGTCCTGCTGGCGATCGCGCTGGGGATGGCCGGCTGCAGGCGGGCCGAGGCCGCCCGGGTGGGGATGCCTCGGTGGGCGAGGCGTCGGACGTCGGCGTTGGAGCCGCAGCGCGGGATCCACAAGATCCGCCACGTCGTCATCATCATGCAGGAGAACCGCAGCTTCGATAACTACTTCGGCACCTATCCGGGCGCCGACGGGATCCCGATGCATCACGGCCGACCCGCGGTGTGCGTGCCGGACCCGCCGCTTGGGCACTGCGTGCGGCCCTTCTACGACCGATCGATACACGACCAGGGAGGGCCACACCACGCCGATGCCGCTCTCGACGACATCGACGGCGGACGCATGGACGGCTTCGTACGCACCGTGGCGCGAAGTGGGCACCTCGGCTGCATGGCCGGACATACTCGGAGCTGCGGCTTCGATCCACGCCGACCCAACGTGCTCGGCTATCACGACTACCGTCAGATACCGAACTATTGGACCTACGCGCACTACTTCGTGCTCCAGGACCACATGTTCGAGCCGAACTACGGCTACAGTCTCCCGGCGCATCTGTGGATGGTGTCCGGGTGGTCGGCACGCTGCAGCGACACCTCCGAGCCCGAGAGCTGCAGAACAGACATCTTCGACCCGGGGCTGCCGAACGCGCGCCATCCGCGCTACGCGTGGACGGATCTCACCTACCTGATGAAGCGTTATCACGTCAGCTGGCGCTACTACGTGGCGGCCGGCGCTCAGCCCGACTGCCCGAGCGGACGCATGCACTGTCCCACGCGCCGCCAGAGCTATCGGTCCACCAGCGACCTGTGGAACCCGCTGCCGGGCTTCGTGGACGTGCATCAGGATGGCCAGGTCCGCGACGTCCAGCCCGAGCACCGCTTCTTCGCCGCGGCACGGCGCGGACGTCTCCCCGACGTCGCGTGGGTCGTTCCCAACCGCGCCGACAGCGAGCACCCTCCGGCGTCCATAAGGCGTGGAGAGGCGTGGGTGACGAAGCTCATCAACGCCGTGATGCGCAGCCGGGAGTGGAGATCGTCGGTGATATTCCTCGCGTGGGATGACTGGGGAGGCTTCTACGACAACGTGGTCCCTCCCAAGGTGGATGCTGCCGGATACGGGTTGAGGGTGCCGGGCTTGGTGATCAGTCCCTACGCCCGACGCGGCTACATCGACCATCAGACCCTGAGCTTCGACGCGTACCTGCGCTTCATCGAGGACGACTTCATGCACGGCGCACGGCTGGACCCTCTCACCGACGGACGCCCCGACTCCCGCCCCGACGTGCGCGAGAACGCGCCCGTGCTCGGCAACCTGGAGCGGGACTTCAACTTCTCGCGTCGTCCCCGCCGCCCGGTGTTCCTGCCTCCCCACCCGCAACCCCCTTACCGCTTCCCCGAGCCGGTAAGACGCTGAACCGTTCCCCGGTCTCGCTCATCCCGCAGGGGCCGTCCAGGCTTCGCTGCTCGTCGCGAGCAAGGTTCGGGCCCACCTTGCGAGCTCTTGCATGAGTGACGCAGCTCTTCGCCTCCGAAGATCCGCATCCGGGCCCCGGCCTCGTTACGGAGCCGAGCCTCTCGGCGGTGTGGCCGGCCCGTGAGGGGCGACGTGTATGCTGAAGCGTCACGCGGTGGCGGGCCGGGAGTGGGCTCGGAGCACCGGCCGGGGTAGCTCAGTCGGCAGAGCGGCTCACTCGTAATGAGCAGGTCAGGGGTTCGATTCCCCTCCCCGGCTCGAAACCCTGTCGGGGGCGCCGCCGGCTCCGAGCGTCGATCGGATCGGGCCTGCGACGCTCGCGTCCGGGGCGATGCTTGCCGCCGCCCACCGATCGGGTGCACCGAGATGGTGGCGACACCAGGACGACATCAGGGAAGGTTGCACGCGATCGAGACTCAGGCGAGGAACGGGTAGACCTTGCGGGGTCGTGGGGGCGGCGCGGGATGACCGGCGATGGTGCTCCTCTCCCCTAGCCCGATGGCGGCCTTGACGCCGTGGTGGGACCGCTCGCACGGGTCTGGCGCTAGCAGGGCGTGGGGGCCCCAGGTGCGCTGTCAATAGGTTCCAGGTAGCAGCTGCGCCTACGCAAGAATGCGCAGTCAAGTCTCGGGTCGACGTGCCGAAGTTTGCTGACGTTGTGAAGCGTCCGACCCTGAGAAGAAGGGGGCAGAAGGGATGAAGCGTGTGGCCCGAAGGTTGCTGATGCTGATCGTGGCGATGGTGGCCGCGTTCGCCGTAACCGTGGCGATGGCGGCGTGGCTCGCCGGCGGTACCGGCAACGGCTATGCCAAGGCCGACGCGGCCAAGGCTCTGACCACCAGCCCCGTGAGCGGCTCTGCGATCACCAGCGGTCTGCTGTACCCGGGAGGTACCGGAGACGTCAAGTTGACGATCAACAACCCCAACCCATATCCGGTCGAGGTGACGAGCATCGCCCAGACCCCCAGCAGCACGATCACCGCCTCCGGTGGCTCGGGGACCTGCACCACCACCGGGGTCAGCTTCACCGATCAGACCGGGAACTGGGTCGTTCCGGCCAACGGTTCCCAGACCGTGACCCTGTCCGGCGCGGCCGCCATGAGCAACTCCTCCGACGACGGTTGCCAGGGGGCTTTGTTCACGATCCCGGTGACCCTCACCGGCCACAGCGGCAGCTAGACGACCGACGCTGCGACCGGACGGGCCATCCTCGACGCCCGTCCGGTCGCCTTTCTCCATGGACGACCGGCGGATGCAAACCAGGGTTCGCTCCCGAAGCAGCCTCGGGCCGGGCATCTCGTTGCGGGCCCCGCGCGTGCTCGCCTGGGCGCTTGCGGCTCTGTTCGTGGTCCTGCCGGTCCGGGCTCTTGCCGCGTGGAGTGTGCCCGGCACCGGCGCAGGGCGGGCGCGTGCCGACGTGATGCCCGTCGGCGGAGCCCCCACGGTCAGCGTCACTGGACGCAACGTGACCGTGTCGTGGACCCCGGCGCGCTTCGCAGACGGCGACGCCGTAGCCGGATACCGGGTCACCCGCTACGACGGGTCGGGCTCGGCCGCAGCCCCCGGGACGGGTTGCAGTGGAGTGGTCTCGGCTCTCACCTGTACCGAGAACGCCGTGCCGCCGGGACGATGGACCTACGCCGTGACCCCCGTACAGGCACGCTGGAACGGCGTGCAGAGCCGACCCAGCGCACCCGTGTCGGTGGCGGCGCCGGCGCTTTCGCTCGCGCCGACGGTGGTGGCTCCACCAGCGACCCTGTCGGGAACGATTTCCGGGTTCGTATCGGGCCAGAGCGTCACCTTCCGCATGGACGACCCCACAGCCGGGCCGCTGCTCGGCGGCACCGTCACGCCGGCACCGGTGGGCGACGACGGCGGCGCGTCGGTGACGGTCACGATCCCTACGGGTACCTCGACCGGCATCCACACCGTGTATGCCGTGGATGGAGCCGGGGACGTCGCCGCACAGCAGGTGACCGTGGATGCGACCGCACCCACCATCTCCGGGGCCGTGGTCGCCAAGGCCTCCGGGGGCACACCCGGCTACGTGCACCAGGGAGGCACCTACTACGTCTTCGCCAACGTCGTCGACGGAGGCTCGGCCAGCACGGGTGTCGCAACGGTGAGCGCCAACGTCGCATCCCTTACCGGCGGCGCGTCTTCGATCCCGCTCACCTCCGGCTCCTACTCGGTCGGCGGCGTCACCTACGGCTATCGCAGCGCCGCCCTGACGGCCGACATGATGCTGACCCAGGGATCCAAGTCGTTCTCGATCACCGCCGTCGACGGTGTCGGCAATACCGCAACCCAGAGCTTCACCGTCACAGTGGACAACACCGCGCCGTCGGCGTCCGACGTGCAGACGATCAACGTGTCCGGCGGTACGGCGGGCAAGGCCGAACGCGGCGATCGCCTCATCCTCACCTATTCCGAGAACGTCGAGCCCGGCTCGATCCTGAGCGCCTGGGCCGGCTCGTCCACCGCGGTGACGGTACGCCTCACGCACGTCAATGCGTTCAGCGATCAGGTGACGGTGTACGACGGGTCGAACGTGAACCAGCTGCCGCTGGGCACGGTGAGCCTCGGACGGGGTGACTACGTGGCCGGGACCGTGACCTTCACGGCTTCGACCATGTCGCTCAGCGGCAGGACGGTGACGATCACGCTCGGGACGCCCAGCGGCCCCACCAAGACCGCCCTCGGAGCCGGCACGATGTCGTGGACCCCGGCGGCCACGGTGACCGACTACGCGGGCAACCAGTGCCTGTCGGCCGCCGCCGTCGAAAGCGGAAGCCTGGACAAGGACTTCTAGATCGGCTGCTCGGGTCGGCCGCCAGGCGAGGCATCGCCCCGGGATGCGCCTTAGCTGAACAGCGGGAACCTGGCGGCGGATTCGGCCAAAGCCGCGCGGTCGTCCTCGGTCAGCGGTTGCCGTCCGGTCGCTTTGAGCACGAAGGTGAGTTCGTCCCACCGGCTCGGCCTTGCCCGGCCTAGCAAGCCCTCGAGCGTGGCGACGGTGATCGACAGCGCTGGTGCCACGGGGGACGGACGATGCTTCAGCCCGGCGATGAGATCGAGATGATGCACCGTGGCTTCCACCACCAGGGTGGCGATGAAGTTGGCGGTCGTAAGGACGTGGCTCTGGGTGGTGACGAAGGTGATCTCGCCGGTGGTCCGGCTGCTCCGCACCGCCGCGCGCGCGGTCTCGTGCCACCGCGCGGCGATCGCTCGGGGATCCGAGTGAGCGGCCGCGCTGATGCGTACGAAACGAGCGTGGGCTCTAGAGGCATCATCGGATGCAGTGAAGTCCTGCCAGTAGGACACGAAGTCCTTGTCCGGGGGTCCCTCGGCGGGGGACGCGAACGTCACCAGCGCTCGCTGGGCGTCGAGCAGGAGGTGGTAGATCAGGTCCGCCCTGGTCCACCCGAGACAGGCGCTCGGGGCCAACAGCTGGTCGTGATCCAGATGGGGGATAACGGCATCGAGCGCGCCGTACTCGAGCTCGAAGGCCTCGACCGCGTCGGACCAGCGGACCCCATCCATGCTCGTTCCACAACATACATAGCCGAAGTCACGCGCATCCCGTCGGTTGGAACGGTTGGACGCGCGGGCGGGCCCGGAAGGGCCGGTGCTCCGAGAGATGCGCGGCTCGGACCGGCCGGTGTTGCAGGTAGCCGGCCTCGGGGTGGAACCGGACCCGGCGGCTGGGCGTCATAGGTGTTGTGATGCAGACATGCTGAGCGCGAAGGCCGACCGGCTCCCCACCGGGCAACGGACCCGGATCGCCGAGCTCTACCTCCTGTATGCCGACGGCGCCGTGCGCCTCGCCTATCTCCTGACCGGCGACCGGGCGGTGGCGGAGGATCTCGTGCAGGACGCCTTCGTGCGTCTCGCGGGACGGCTCGTGCACCTGCGAGACCCCGATGCCTTCGATGCCTACCTGCGCACCACTGTGGTCAACCTCACCCGCTCGCACTTCCGGCGCAAGCGGGTGGAGAACAACTATCTGGAGCGGCAGCGGACCATCGCGGCGGCTCCGACGGCGGCCCCGGCCCGCCCGGTGGAGGACCGCGAGGACCTATGGGCGGCGCTGGCGACCCTGTCGCCGCGCCAGCGGGCGGCGGTCGTGCTGCGCTTCTACGAAGACCTGTCGGAGGCCGAGGTGGCACAGATCCTGCATTGCGCCCCGGGGACGGTGAAGTCGCTCGTGTCGCGGGGGCTCAGCAGGTTGAGGACCGAGATCGGGAACGAGGAGCGATGACCGAGCTGAACGACGAGTTGCGCCATCTCCTGCAGCGCAAGAGCGTCGAGGTGCCGCCGCAACGAAGCGTGCCCCCGTCGTTGATCCGCCGGGTGCGGCGCCGCATCGCGCTCAACGTGCTGGCGCTGGGCACGGCTGTGGCGGTGCTGGCGGGAGGAGGGCTCGTGGGGGTCCGGGCCCTCGACGCAGCCCCTACGATCGAGCCCGCCGGCCCCCCGGCTCATCCGTCGTTGCAACCGCCGTCGCATCCGAAGCAGCACGTCGTCCATCCCGCGCCGTCGGTCGCGCCGACGACTTCGACGTCCCCCGCACCCTCCACGTCCCCTTCGGTGTCGCCCGCTGCGACCGCGGCATCTTGCGGTTCGGGTCAACTGCGGGCAACCGCGATGATGCAGGGAGCCGCCGGATCGTTGGTCGGTGTCATCGACATCGCCAATTTCTCGTCCACTCGCTGCACGCTGCAAGGCAGACC
>CADDZG010000013.1 GCA_902812355.1 Actinomycetota bacterium
GGGCGAGGGAAGGGCGTTGCCGGGCACGTCCCTCCTCGGGCCGGTGCGGTTCCTGCTCGGGAGGCACGTCGGGATCGTCGAGGTGTTCGGGGCCGGGTGTGGGCCTGGGGGATCGCCTGCACCGACATCGCCGGCGGGGTGCCTGCGCGTGGATTACCCGGGGCGCCGGGGACGCCGACCCGGACCCGGGCGGGGTGCCTGCGCGTGGATTACCCGGGGCGCCGGGGACGCCGGCCCGGACCCGGGCGGGGGGTCTGTGCCCCGCCGAGGCTGCGGGCCACGAGCCACGCGAACCCAGCTCCTCCGATCGCCAGCAGGACGCCCACCACGTCCTGTACCCAGCCCGGCGGCGAGAGAACGAAGAACAGCACCAGGATCAGCACGATCACCCCGACCAAGGCCGCGCCGGATACCAGGCAGCCCAATCCGTAGCGCAGCTCGGGATGTCGCAAGGGGTCTCGGCTGTCGGTCATCGCTGATCGGTGGGGGGTCGTCGGGGGCCGTCGTACGGCCATCCTGCCTATCATCCCCGTATGGACGCGGGGGATCAGATACGGGTCGTCCTCGTCGACGACCATGACCTGATCCGCCGGGGCATGCGGACGATGCTCGAGTCGGAGGGCGACATCGAGGTCGTGGGCGAGGCCTCCGACGGTTCACAGGCGCTCGAGGTCGTCGAGCGCTGTGATCCCGACGTCGTGCTGATAGACGTGGTCATGCCTCGCATGGACGGGATCCGGGCCACCCGGCAGGTCAAGGACCTCTTCCCCTCGGTCGGCGTGATCGTCCTGTCGGGCCACGACGAGCGCCAGCTGATCTTCGACGCGCTCAAGGCGGGGGCCTCCGGCTACCTGCTCAAGACCGCCAGGTTGGAGGAAGTGGTGGCTACCGTGCGGGCCGTCGCCACCGGGCACGCTGAGCTCGACCCCGACATCGCCGGACGCGTGCTGGATGAGTTCCAGAAGAACCTGCGCGCCGAGTTCTCCGAGGGCTTCCAGCCGTTGACCCCGCGCGAGCGCGAGATCCTGTCGTTGATGAGCGAGGGCCTGCCGAACAAGACGATCGCCGCCCGGCTATCGATCTCCGAGCGCACGGTCACCACGCACGTGGCCAACATCTACAGCAAGCTGCACGTCAACAACCGGGTGTCGGCGATCCAGGAGGCGATGCGGCGACGCATCCTCGACGTGCGCCTGGAGCCGTGACGTGAGCGCGGCAGGGGAGCTCAGGGCGCTGCCCGGCGTGGACCGCGTCATGGCCGCTTTGGACTCGGACATGCCCCATGCGCTCGTCGCCGAGGCCGCCCGGGCGGCGGTGGCGGAAGCCCGCGCCGCGGTGCAACGCGGCCGGCCGGTCCCCTCGTTCGGCGACATCGTCGAGGCGGCGCGTCGCAACCTCGGCGCCACCCGGCGCTCCCGGCTGCAGCGGGTGATCAACGCCACAGGGGTCCTCGTGCACACCAACCTTGGGCGCTCCCCGCTCGGCCCCCGTCAGCTGCAGGCCGTCGTCGACATCGCGTCGGGCTACTCCAACCTCGAGCTCGACCTTTCCTCGGGAGCGCGCGGCGATCGCCACGCTCCCGTGGCGGTCCTGCTGAGCGCGCTCACGGGGGCCGAAGCCGCGCTGGTCGCCAACAACAACGCCGCCGCCGTCCTCGTGACCCTGGCCGCCATCTGCGCCGGACGCGACGTCGTGATCTCGCGCGGTGAGCTGATCGAGATCGGGGGCGGCTTCCGGATACCCGAGGTCATGGCCGCCTCGGGCGCCCGGCTCGTCGAGGTCGGGACCACCAACCGCACCTCGATCCGCGACTACGCCGCAGCGCTCGGCCCGGACACCGCGGCGATCCTCAAGGTGCACCCGTCCAACTACCGCATCAGCGGCTTCACCGCGGAGGTCCCGGCCCCCGAGCTGGCGCGCCTCGCCCACGAGCACGGCCTCCCCCTCCTCTACGACCTCGGCTCGGGTGTGCTCGACCACGATCGCGCCCCCGCCTTCGCCGCCCCGGAACCGGCGGCAGCGCAGGCCCTGGCGGCGGGCTGCGACGTGGTGCTCTTCTCCGGGGACAAGCTGCTCGGCGGGCCCCAGGCCGGCGTCGTCGCGGGGCGCGCCGACCTCGTGCGCGCGGTGGGTCGCCACCCGCTGATGCGGGCGGTGAGACCCGACAAGATGACGCTGGCGGCCCTGCAGGAGACCCTGCTCGCCTACCTCGAGGGCGACCCCGGTTCGTTGCCGCTGTGGAAGCTCGCGCAAACCCCAGAGGATGCGCTCCGGAAGCGGGCCGAGCGCCTGGCGGCGCAGCTCAAGGATCGCGGGAGGGGCGCGCAGGCGGTGCCATGCCGCGCCGTAGCGGGGGGCGGGTCGTTGCCCGAACGCACCTTGCCGTCGTGGGGGGTCGCGGCGACCGAGCCCGAGCCCGACGCCATGGTCCTGCAGCAACGGCTGCGCCAGGGCGATCCGCCGGTGATCGCGCGCATCGTCGACGACCGCGTCGTGATCGACCTGCGCACCGTGGACCCCGAGGACGACCCGACGGTGGCAGCGGCGCTCGCCTCGGCGCTGAGCGCGGCGCCGTGAGCTCTGCAAGCGAGGACGGAAGCGGGGGCGCAGAAGGGACCGAGCAGCAGGAACAGGGGGTGGGCCGCGTGTGCGGCCGGGGAGCGTCATGCTGCCGGTAGGGTCAGCGAGGCCTCCTTCAGCGGCCGGGCCGCCTCCCGGGAGAGTGAAGAGGATCCCGGCCGGCGCCCCCGCCATGGGTCGTCCCGTCCGTGGAGGTCTCCCTCCACGCTTGCATCATCGGCAGCCGTGCGTCCGGCTTAAGCTCCCGGCAGCTCCGCGTAATGTTCGCCCATGCACGTCGTCGGCACCGCCGGGCACGTCGACCACGGCAAGTCGGCGCTGGTCACCGCCCTCACCGGCATCGATCCGGATCGTTTCGAGGAGGAGAAGCGCCGGGGTCTCACGATCGACCTCGGCTTCGCGTGGCTGACGCTGCCGTCCGGCCGTGAGGTCGGGCTCGTGGACGTCCCCGGCCACGAGCGCTTCATCCGCAACATGCTCGCTGGGGCCGGCGGGGTGACCGCGTGCCTCTTCGTGGTCGCCGCCAACGAGGGCTGGATGCCGCAGTCGGCCGAGCACCTCACCGCCCTCGAGGTGCTCGGCATCTCGCACGGTGTGGTGGCCCTCACCAAGGCCGACGCGGTCGACGCCGAGACCCTGGAAATCGCCCGGCTCGATGTGACCGAGCACCTCGCGCCCAGCCGCCTCGCCGGGGCGCCGATGATCGCGTGCTCGGCCGTGACCCGGGAAGGTCTCGACGAGCTCGCCGCGGCACTCGACGACGTCCTCGCCCGGGCCCCGGGCGCCCCCGACGCCGGGCGCCCGCGCCTGTGGATCGATCGCGTGTTCACGATCGCGGGAGCGGGCACCGTGGTCACCGGCACCGGCTCGGGAGGGTGGTTCCGGCGCGGTGACGAGGTCGAGCTGCAGCCGTCCGGGCGCAGGGCCCGCATACGCACGATCCAAAGCCACAAGCGCGAGGTGGACGCGATCGGGCCGGGGAATCGCGTCGCGCTCAACCTCGCCGGGCTCGAGCGCCACGGCGCACGCCGAGGCGACGCGGTCGTGACCCCCGGCCGCTGGCGCGCGGTGCGCACGCTCGACGTGCTTCTGACCGTGCCCCCCGCGAGCATCACGGACCACGGCCTCCCGGTCGGCCCGAAGGGCTCCTACCTGCTGCACGCCGGCAGTGCCGAGACCCCCGTGCGCTTACGGCTGCTCGACGCCGAGGAGGTGGGGCCGGGAGAGCGCGCCTTCGCCCGCCTGCACCTGCGGGATCCGCTGCCGCTCACGCGCGGTGACCGCTTCGTGCTGCGCGACGCGGGGCGCGTGGCAACCGTGGGTGGGGGAGAGATCGTCGACCCCCTGCCGGACCGGGGCCGAGCGGGCACCCCGGAGCACGTCGAGCTCCTGCATCGTCTGCACGGCGCCGCGCCGCCCGACGCCGCCCGCACGCTGGTGGAGCGCCACGGCCTGCTGCCGGCGGCGGAGGTCGTGCTGCGGGTCGGGGCGAACGCCGAAGGCGGCGTCGGCTCCGACCTGCACCGCCTCGGATCCCTGCTCGTGTCCCCCGCACACCGCGATGCGCTGGCGCGGTAGCTGCGCGCCGCGGTACGGCAGCATCACGAGCGCCACCCCCTGGAGCCGGGGGTGCCGCGCGAGGCGCTGCGGGCGCGGCTCGGGCTCCCCGGCGACGCGTTCGAAGACCTCGTCGGGTCGGTCGACGGCGTCGTGGGCGACGGCACGGTGGTGCGTTCGGCGGAGCATCGCGTGCGCTTGCAGCCCGAGCAGGAGGCGGCGGCGCGCGCGCTCGTGCGGCGGCTCCACGACGCGGGCTTCAGCCCGCCGCCGACCAAGGACCTCGCGGTCGATCCCGACCTGCTGCGCGTGCTCGAGCAGCGGGGCGACATCGTCCGGATCGGCGACTTCCACCTCAGCGCGGAACGCGCCGCGCAGGCGCGGACACTGGTCCGAGGACGGATCGCAGAACAGGGCCCGATGACCGTGGCCCAGATCCGGGACCTGCTGGGCACGTCGCGCCGCTATGCGGTGCCGCTGTGCGGCTGGCTCGACGCCACGGGTGCCACCCGCAGACGCGGCGACGAACGCGTCCTCGGCCCCCGGGACTGATCCGTCCTCACTCGCCGGCCAGCGGCGTGCCGTGCACAGGCACGCCGCCCACCAGGCGATCGCCGTCCGGCAGCGGGGTGGGCTTGCCGCTGCGGAGCTCGTCCACGAGCATGTCCACCACCGTGCTGAGGTCTCCGGTACGTTGATAGACCTCGCGCTGGCGGACGGCCGACGTGCCGCGCTCGAGGATCGCACTCACGCCCCGCAGCTCCTCCACGCAACCGAGCCGTTCCGCCGTGGGTTCGAGGCGCTCGACGAGGTCGGCTATCGACCGACGCAGGGACACGAGGTTGCCCTCCTCGTCCCGGATGATCTCCGCGTCGAGGCCGTAGCGGGCGGCCCGCCACTTGTTGTCGCGGATCGTCCACGCCTGGTGACGGGGCAGCTCGAGCCCGGCCTGGTAGCGGTCGGCGAGCCACACCACGAGGCTCTGCGACAGCGCCACCAGGGCACACAGCTCCTCGAGGTCGGGGACCCCGTCGCAGATCCGCAGCTCGATCGTGCCGAAACCGGGATGCGGACGGATGTCCCACCACACCTCCCGGATGCTGCGGATCGTCCCCGCGCCGATCAGCGTGCGCATGAAGCGCTGGAACTGGCCCCAGTTGTCCATCCAGTAGGGCAGACCGGCGGTGGGCAGAGACTCGAAGATCTTGCTGCGGGTCGACGCGAGCCCGGTGTCGCGGCCCTGCCAGAACGGCGACGACGCCGACAGCGCGAGGAAGTGCGGGATGAAGGTGCCGAGGCTGTTGCCGACGGCGATCGCCTCCTCACCGGAGCGCACCCCAACGTGAGTATGGATGCCGAAGATCAGCAGCCTGCGTGCGGTCCACTGGCAGTCCTCCACGAGGCGGTGGTAGCGGGGGTCCGGCGACAGCGTCTGGTCGCTCCACATCGAGAAAGGATGGGTCCCGCTGCACAGCACCCGCCGGCCCTGGGCCGCGGCCGCCTCTATCAGCCTGTCGAGCTTGCCGCGGAGGTCGCGGCGCACCGCCCCGACGGTGGGGCAGACGTCGGTGATGACCTCGACCGTGCACTCCAGCAGCTCGTGCTTGAAACCCGGCTCGCCCTCGAGCTCCGCCAGCAGCTTGGTGGCGGCGGCGTCGGTGACCAGGGCACCGGCCTCGTCGACCAGTTGGACCTCGATCTCGACCCCGAGGCTCGGAGCCTCGGACGGATTGAACGCGATGTTCATGGCTGCCTCATCGCTCCTGCGTACCCCCGGCCCGTGCGACCTTGCCTCCGGCGGCCCGCATGCGCCGCCCTCCGACGTAGTACACCCCGGCGGCCAGTGCCGCCACCCCGACCGCGAACACCCCCGCCCCGGCGGGGACCGGAACGATAAGGGGGATTGCCGCACCCACCACCCACACGAGCTGGAAGAGCGCCTCGAAGCGCGCGAACGCCCAGCCCCTTGCTCCTTCCGGCACCTCCTGCTGCACGGTCGAGTCGAAGGCGACCTTGGCGGCACCCGAGGCCACGCCGAACACGAACACGAGCACCGCCGCCGTGGTGAGCCCGAAGGCGAGTCCCACGAGCACGCCCGCGATGCCGGCCCCCGCCAGAGACGTCACGATGATGCCGCTCTCGCGCAGCCGGCGTCGCAGACGGGGTGCAACCACCGCTCCCCCGAGCGACCCGAGGGCGGCGGAGCCGATCAGCAGGCCCAGACTGAGCGTCCCGACGTCGGCGCGCCTCAGAGCGAAGGCGAGGTGGAACACCAGGAACCCGACCAGCAAGCGCACGGTCCCGACCGCGATCGTCGCCCGGCGGATGTCGGCCGAGGAGATCCGCACCCGCAACGCACGCACCTCGGTGTCGCTGCGACGGCCGCGTGCCGACGGGAGCCGCAGCGCTGCGGCCGCGCCGACGAGATAGACGGCGGCGGCGAACAGCAGCTCCGTGCCCGGACCCGGCCAGTGTACGAGCAACAGGCCCGGCGCCCCGGCGACGATGCCGCTGATTGCGGTGACCCGCGACAGGGACGCGTTGGCCGATACCAGCCGGCGCCCGGGGGGAAGGACCTCGGGCAGCAGCGCTCCGCGCGCGATCAGGGCGGCGCGCGACAGGACCAGCACCGCGAACGCCAGGGGGAACAGGTAGAGGGTGTCTAGCCGCGTCGCCAGCAGCCACGCGCACGCTCCACGGCCGGCCGCCGACACCAGCATCGCCCACCGTTCCGAGCCCTGGTAGCGGTCGAGCAGCCTGGCGAGCAGCGGCGAAACGACCGCGAACGGTGCCATGGTGAGAGCGAGGTAGAGGGCGACGCGCCCGCGCGCCGTGGCCTCGGGTACCGAGAAGAACAGAGATCCGGCCAGCGCCAGCGCGATCAGCGCGTCGCCCGCGGCCCCGGTCGCCTGCAGCGCCAGCAGACGCCCGAACCACGGCGTCCCCACGTCGCGCCGCAGGGCTCGCCCCAGGCGCCGTGCCAGGATGCGGGCCAGCGGCTCGTCGTCGCGTCCGTAACCGGGGGCCGGTCCCGTCATCTGCCAAGACTATGCAGCCGCGCCGACATGCCTTCGGCACGCGGCGCGCCGGATCAGGAGTCCGAGGACCCCTCGGCGGCGAAGACGTCCCGCCTGAAGGCCGCCTCGAACGCCTTGAGCATCTCCACCGGGATCGGCACCACGAGCGTCGAGTTCTGCTCGGATGCGACCTCGGTGAGGGTCTGAAGGTAGCGGAGCTGGTAGGCGATCGGGTGGCGGGCGATCACCTCGGCGGCCTGAGCCAGACGTTCGGCCGCCTGGTACTCGCCCTCGGCATTGATGATCTTCGCCCTCCTGTCGCGCTCGGCTTCGGCCTGACGCGCCAGGGTCCGCTGCATGTCCTGAGGCAGGTCGACGTCTTTGATCTCGACCCGCTCGACCTTGATCCCCCACGGCTCGGTGACGTCGTCGATGATCCGTTGCAGGTCGAGGTTCAGCCGATCCCGCTCGGTCAGGACCTCGTCGAGATCGGCTTTGGACAGCACCGCCCGCAGGGTCGTCTGCGAGATCTGCGACGTCGCCAGGGTGTAGTTCTGCACCTGGACCACCGCAGACACCGGTTGCACGACCTTGAAGTAGACGACGGCGTCCACCCGCACCGTGACGTTGTCCTTGGTGATGACGTCCTGCGGGGGAACGTTGAGGGTGACGACCTGGAGGTTGGTCTTCACCATGCGATCCACGATCGGGATCAGGAAGAACAGCCCCGGTCCCTTGGCGCCCTCGAGGACGCGTCCCAGGCGGAAGATCACCCCGCGCTCGTACTCGTTGACGATGCGGACCGACGCGGCGAGCAGGATCAGCACCACCACGACGACGATGCCAACGATGATGCCGGCCGTCTGCATCCCTCCTCAGTGCTCCAGCCTCGCCCGAAGCCTCGCCGGAAACCACAGCATGACACGTACGGGCGAAGGGCGGAAGTGACCGCGGCCTAGGACGGGGTCCGGTCCGCCGGGGGCCGGGCCGAGGTGTCGTCGCCGTCGCTCCCGTGCTCGAGCGGCTCGACCAGCAGCGTCAGTCCCTCCTGCGCCTTGATCGCAACCTTCTCGCCGGCGGCTATCGCCGTTTCCATAGTGCGCGCTTTCCACAGCATGCCCCGGGACATCACCATGCCCTCCGGGGCAATGTCGGTGCGCGCCTCTCCGACCGTGCCGACGATCGCGTCCTCCCCCGTGATGGGCCGGCGCAGCCGCACCCGCAGAGCGGCCGTCATCACCGACACGAAGAACACGATCGTGCCCAGGACCGTCACTCCGATCGCCCACCATGGCAGCGCCAGGGCCGGGGGCGCACCGGAAAACAGCAGCATCCCGCCGCCCACCAGGGCGACGATCCCGGCCGCGGTGAACGCTCCGAGGCTGCCGGTGTGCAGATCGACGAGGAAGAAGATCACCCCCCCGACGAGCAGCGCGACCCCCGCCCAGTTCGTCGGCAGGATCGCCAGGGCGTAGAGACCGAGCACCAGGCACAAGAGCCCGACGATGCCGGCGAGCCCGATACCGGGGTTGTAGATCTCGAAGACGATCCCGAAGATGCCGATCAGCAGCAGCCACATAGCGAGCTCGGGGTTCACCACGGTGTGCAGGATCCGCTGCAGCAGGTTCATCTGCTGGAAGGCGATGGTCACCGCCGGCTCGTCGGTCGCCGCATCCCACGTGTGCAAAGTCACCCTCGACCCGTCGGCAACGGTCACGGTGGTTCCGTTCATCCTCCTGAGCACGTCGGCCAGCGACGACGCCACCCCGTTCACCGCCCCGATCCGGGCCGCGGTGGGCGCATCGACCGACCGGGCGTGCCGCACCGCGTCGACGGCGAAGGCGACGTTGCGATGGCGCTGGCGTGCGATGCCCTTGATGTAAGCGACCGCGTCGGCCATCACCTTGCGGGCCTCGGTGCCCGAGAGGCTGCCCCCGCCGAGATCGACCGGGCTTGCCGCTCCGATCTCGGTCGATTGGGCCATGTAGGCGAGATTGGCGGCATAGGTGATGAACGTGCCCGCCGAGGCGGCCCGGGCCCCCCGCGGCGCGACCCACACCACGATTGGGACGTCCGAGTTGAGCATCTTGGAGATGATGTCCCGCATCGATACGGACAGTCCTCCGGGCGTATCGAGCTGGATGATCGCGGCGTAGTCGTGATCGCGCTGCGCACGATCCAGCTCCCCCCGCAGGTAGCCGGCCGTCGGAGGGTCGATCACCCCGGAGACCTGGATCACGTCGACGCGCGGCGGCGTCGTCGCCGCAGCCGCGGGCACCCCTGCGGCCAGGGCGGCCAGCCCCAACATCACCATACGCAGCCCCCACACCGGGCTCATGGGACCATGTTGCCTTACGGCCGGGCGCGCGGTCGGCCGGGCCGGCCTACCGATCGAGCCGTGGGAACATGGGTCGGTGCGCAACCTGCTCGCCGCCGTGGTAGCCGTGGGCGTGCTGGCGGGGGCCTGCTCGTCGTCCTCGCAGAACTCGGCCCCGGACCGCGCCGGAGCCGCCCGGGAAGCGATCGCCGCCGAGGTCGCGAGCTACGACCTCGCCGCCGGCGATACCGAGCGCTTCATCGTCGGCCTCTTTACCTCCCACAACCGGTTCGTGGACTTCGGCCACGTCCGTATGGAGTTCTCCTACCTCGGCACCAAGAGCTCTGGGGTGAACCCCAAGGCCCCGGTGAAGATGAGCTCACGCGGCAGCTTCATCCCGGTTGGAAGCCACCTGTCCCCGGCCCCCGACCGCCCGACCGCGCTGCCGGCATCCAAGGGACGCGGCGTCTACGGCACGAACGTCAGGTTCGACCGTCCCGGTTACTGGCAGGTGCGCGTCACCGCCGACGTCGCAGGGCTCGGGCGGCAGCAAGCCACCGCCGCCTTCCAGGTGTACCGCCACCACCAGGTCCCGGCCCCCGGCCAGCCGGCCCCGCGGACCCGCAATTTGACCCTCCGCAGCCACGTTCCGCGCGCCGCGATCGATTCGCGCGCCGAGGGCTCGGGCCGGATCCCCGACCCCGAGCTGCACCGCACGACGATCGCCGCCTCGATCGCTCATCACGAGCCGGCCCTGGTCGTGTTCTCCACGCCCGTGTACTGCATCAGCCGCTTCTGCGGGCCGACCACCAACCTCGTGGCGCGGCTCGCCAAGCGTTTCCACGACCGGGCGAACTTCATCCACGTGGAAATCTGGCGCAACTACACGCACCACGTCATCAACAAGGCTGCAGCGGACTGGCTCTATCGCCACGGGGACCTGCGCGAGCCGTGGGTGTTCTTGATCGGCGCCGACGGGCGCATCGTCGCTCGCTGGGCCAACGCGGTAGATGCGGCGGAGATCGTTCCCTACCTGAAGAAGCTGCCGCCGATGCACGCACGCTCCCACCACTAGGGCGTACCGGACCGGCCTCCGCGCTGGATAGGCTCCCACGGAGCCCGATCGATCGGAGGGCGCTAGGCGTGGAGCTCGACGACTTCCTCGGACCGAGGATCATCATCGTCTCCGGCAAGGGAGGCGTGGGCAAGACGACGGTATCTGCCGCCCTCGCCATCGTCGCCGCACGGCGGGGTCGCAAGGTGTGCATCACCGAGGTCGACCGCAAGGGGACGCTGGCCAAGCTCTTCGACAGCGAACCCCTGACCTACGAACCGTCCGAGATGTCGCCCAACGTGTGGGGCATCCACATAGAACCCGGCGACGCGCTCGCCGAGTACCTCGACGTCCAGTACCACATGAAGCGGATCTCGTGGGTGTTCACCACGACCCACTTCCTCGACATCATCACGACCACCGCGCCGGGCTTCAAAGACATCCTCGTTCTCGGCAAGGTGTGGTACCTGGAGCAGGGCCGCACGCGGTCGGCCGTCAAGCACAGCTTCGACAACGTAATCGTCGACGCGCCCGCGGCAGGGCACATGCTGTCCTTCCTCGAGTCCCCCAAGGGACTCACCGACGCGCTGCGGGTGGGACCGATCAGGCGGCAAGCGGAGTGGCTCGTCGACATGGTCACCGACCCGCACCGCACCAAGGTCCACCTCGTCACTCTGCCCGAGGAGATGCCGGTGATCGAGACCCTGGAGACGTCCGAGGCCCTGCGCCGGCGCCTCGGCATACGCTCCGGCGCGATCTTCGTCAACGCCGTGTACTCGGAGCTGTTGTCGAAACAAGAGCGAAGCCTGCTCGCCGAGATCCGATCCGCAGGGCGCACCGCAGAGCTCGCCAAGGTAGCCGCCCGGGTCGGGCTCGACCTCGAGGAGGAGGACGTGGACGCGCTCGTCGGTTACGAGCGCTTCCTCGAAGCGCGCCGCTCGATCCAGGCCCGCCACCTGAGGGCGCTGCGCCGCGGGACGGAAGAGCCGGTGGTGACCTTGCCTTTCCTGTTCTCGGCCGGCCTCGCGCTGCCCGACATCGAGACGCTGGCCGACGCCCTCGAGAAGGAGATCGAGGCGCTGTGAGCGCGGTGTCCGAGATCGCCGCACGCAAGGAAGTGATCGTGTGTGCGGGGGCCGGTGGCGTAGGCAAGACCACGGTCGCCGCGGCGGTCGGTCTGCGGGCGGCGGCCGAAGGCAAGAAGGTGGCAGTGCTGACGATCGACCCCGCCCGCCGGCTGGCGACTTCGCTCGGGCTCAAAGAGCTCGGCAACGATCCCTCCCGGGTGTCGCCGCGCAGGTTCTCGTCCGCGGGCATCGACATGCGCGGCGAGCTCTACGCCATGATGCTCGACACCAAGTCGACCTTCGACGAAGTGGTGATGCGCTACGCGCCGTCGGACGAGCAGGCCGAGACGATCCTCGCCAACCGCCTCTACCGCAACATCGCCGGGACCCTGTCGGGGACGCAGGAGTACATGGCGATGGAGAAGCTCTACGAGCTGCACGCGGCCGGAGGGTACGACCTGATCGTTATCGACACGCCGCCCACCCGTAACGCTCTCGACTTCCTCGATGCTCCCAGAAGGATGACCGATTTCCTCGACTCGCGCGTGCTCAAGTGGTTGATCCTGCCCTACACGAGGGCCGGCGGGGGCATCTTCAGGATGGCGAACGCCGCGGCGACGACGTTCCTGCGGGTGGTCAAGCGCATAGTCGGTTCCGAGGTCCTACAGGACACGGCCGAATTCTTCGCCAACCTGCAGGGGATGTACGACGGCTTCAAGCAGCGGGCGCGGGAGGTGGCTCAGCTGCTGCAGAGCGACGCGACGTCGTTCATCGTGGTCACGTCCCCCGCCGCGGACTCGGTCGCCGAGGCAACGTTCTTCTCCAGCAGGCTCAACGAAGCGGGCCTGCCCTTCGGCGCACTCGTGGTCAACCGCGTCCATCCCCGGCTCGGCGACCCTATTGCGGTGCGGCCACGCGTACTGCAACGCCTGGAACGGGGCGACGGCGAGGAACGACTCCTCGCGAAACTGCTCGACAACTACGAAGCATTCATGCGCGTCGTGAGTCTCGAGGAGAAGAACCTTGCCGCGCTGGCACGGCGCGTGCCCAAGCACTGCTGGGTCAGGGTTCCCTACCTCGAGAGGGAAGCCGTAGATCTGCCCGGACTGTGGGCCGTGTCCGAGCAGCTGTTCGACGGCCCCGCCGACGCCTGAGGCTGGGCGTCAGGCGATGTTGAGCTTGACCCGCCAGCCTTCCTCGCCAGCCTGACGGCGGAAGCGCTTGCGCTCCCTCTCGGTCATGCCGCCCCAGATCCCGTGATCTATCGGACCCTCGAGCGCGTAGATCAGGCACTGCAGCTGCACCGGGCATCGCTTGCAAATCTGCTTCGCCTGCCGATGCTCACGTGCCCCCACCGCGAAGAAGAGGTCCGGGTCGACCTGCGAGCACAGCGCGCCTGCCCGCCAATCTTGGTCCTCCTCGATGAACGCCACCGTCGACATGAGGTTCGTGCCCCCTGCACGTGGAGTAACCGCGACGTGGTGACGATACGCGTGCGAACCTCGCTTGTTGATAGCACGTTGGGACCCTTTTCCATCTGTTCAGAGAGCCCCCCACGGCACTAGCCGGCGGTGGCCCGGCCGAACCGCAGGGACTAGTGCAGCACGTGCCACCCGCATAGCACCGGGGGACCAGACCCGCAGGACGAACGCGCCCGTTACGCGGCTTGAGTCCTTTTCGACCCCGGGGATCGACGACGTCGCGGGGCACGCTGCGAGCCGGGTCGGCGGCCACCTCCCAAGGCCGCGCGTGCCGTCTGAGGATGGCGGCGCTAGGCCTTGAACCCGGCGGCCGCCTCCTCGACGGTCGGCGATATCGACACGCCCTCGCCGAAGCCGGTGATCGAGAACAGCTTGAGGTGCTGCTCGCGGGTGCACGCGATCGCGAGGTCGCCGCCGGCCTCACGCAGACGCCGCACCCCGCCCATCAGCGCGCCCAGCCCCGAAGAATCCATGAAGGGCACGCCGTCGAGGTCGACGACGACGTGGGGCGTGTCCTCCTCGATCATGCGCCCGATCGCGTCGCGCAAGGAGCCCACCGTATAGACGTCGAGGTCCCCGGTCGGCTTGAGCACGCGGTAGGCGCCGGCATCCGTGATCTGGATCTCTACCTTCTCCTGGGCCACCGCAACTCTCCTATCCGTCCGCTCGTCCGTCACAGCCCGGCGCTGAGGTCGTGCGAAGGGGACACCGTCGGGGGCGCCTCCGACCTCACCCCCTCGAACCGGACCACCAGCAGCGTGAGGTCGTCGTCGAGCTTACCGGCCGCAAAGCTCTCCACGAGCGCGATCAGCTCCTCGCCCAGGACGTCGGGGCCCAGAGGGGCCAGCTGCAGGATCGCCTCGGCGAGGCGATCCTCGCCGAAGGCTTCGTCGTCGGCCGAGCGAGCTTCGATGAAGCCGTCGGTGAAGAGCACGAGGCTGTCTCCGGGCCGGAGCCGCACCGAGGTCTCGGCGAAGCCCGGCTCCTCGAACCACCCCAGGGCCCGGTTGCGGGGGCCGTGCACGAAGTAGCCCTCGGGCCGGTCGTGGGGGCCGCGCAGCAAAAACGGCGCCGGATGACCCATGTTGAGCCACCGCACCGATCCGTCGTCGAGGTCGAGGGTGGCATAGATCAACGTCGCGAACGAACCCGCGTCCCCGGCGATAGCCAGGGCCTGGTTCGTGCGCTGGACTATGCGCTCCGGGGGCGCCCCGAGCGAGCGCTCCGCACGCAGCACCGACAGCGCCACCGTGGCCATCAGGGCGGCCCCGATGCCCTTGCCCGAGGCGTCCCCCACCACGACGGTAAGCCGGCGCCCCGAGACGTCGACGTCGTACCAGTCCCCGCCGACCCGGTTCGCCTGGCGCTGGACCGGGTAGACGCTCGCTCCCGGCAGGGAAGGGTCGATGCGGCGCACGAGGTTGGCCTGGATCGAGGCCGCGATCTCGAGCTCGCGTTCCTGCACCGCGAGCCGTTGCAGGCGCTCGAGCCCCTCCTGCATCTCGGTGAAGCGCCGGGCCAGCTCCTCGACCTCATCCCCCGAGTGGATGTCGAGGCGCTGCTCGAGGTGGCCGCGTCCCACCGCCCGGGCGGCATCGACCAGGCGGGAGAGGTTGCGCACGAGGCGACGCGGGAGGAAGAACACGAGCAACGCCCCCACCACGAGCGCGGCCACGAGCACAGCGATCAGCGTCACCACCGCCTCGCTCGACGCCGAGCGTAGATCGTCCTCGGCCCGCCGCACCGCCACCACCTGTGCCTGGCGCAGTCTGCGAGCGAGGTTCTCGATCGTCACGATGCGGTCGGAGCCCTCCCGGCTCAGCACCTCAAAGGCGCGGTTGCGCCGACCCCGTTGCGCCAGGGGAACGACCCGGCGGTCGACCAGACGATGAAACGAGGCCCCGGCCCGCTCGAGCGAGGTCAGCAGGTCGCGTTCGCGCGGCGAGCGGAAGAGCCGTTCGGCGGTGCGCTGCCTGTCGGCCGCGACCTCCACCTCGCGGTGGTACTGGTCGAGCAGGCGCGGCTGGTTGCCGATCAGGAACCCGCGCACGGCCGCCGACTGCGCCGTGTAGGCGCGCACGATCTCGTCCACCGTCATGAGGCCCGGCACGGCGTCGTCGAACACCTGCCTCTGCACGCCCCGCACGGAGCCGAAGAGGATCAGCGTGACCCATCCCAGCAGGCCGATGAGAAGCAGAAGGAGGCCGAAGCCTCCCACGATCTTCCATCTGAGGGAAACCTGCACGGCCCCAGTATCCTCGACCGATGCGAGCCGCGACGGGGGTGGCGGCAGCGGGCGCCGTCCTCGCCGCCTACGCCCTGATCGAGCCCTACCGCTTCCGCATCGCGTCGATCGACGTGCCGGTGGACGCCGGGGCACCGCCCCTCACCGTGCTGCACGTGTCCGACACCCACATGAGGGCGCGCACCCGGGCCGTGGCTCGCTTCCTGGCGTCCCTGCCGGAGGCGCTCGGGCTCGTCCCGGATATCGTCGCCGCGACCGGGGATCTGATCGAGGACGATGACGGTATCGAGCCCTTGCTGGCGGCGATCGGCGGGCTGCAGGCACGCCTCGCCCGCGTCTACGTGTTCGGCAGCCACGACCACTTTGGTTCCGGGTTCCGCTGGGACACCTACACCAAGTACTTCGGCGGCGAGCGCAGGCCCGTCGAAGCAGTGCCCGCCGACACCGCCCGCCTACGCGACGGCCTCGGCGCGCGCGGGTGGATCCCACTGCTCAACACGAGCCACGTGGTCGACGGCGCCGGAGCGCGGGTGCGCCTGTGCGGAGTCGACGACCCCTACATCCACCGCCACCGCACCGACCACATCGCCCGCGAACCCGGCGACGACCTCGCCATAGGGCTCATGCATGCCCCCGACGTGGTGACCGAATTCGCCGCCGCCGGCTTCGACCTCGTGCTCGCCGGTCACACCCACGGGGGCCAGGTGCGCGTGCCGGGATGGGGCGCCCTAGTGACCAACTGCAGCCTGCCGGCGGGCCTCGCCGGGGGTCTGCACCGGGTCGGGTGGACGTGGCTGCACGTCAGCCCGGGCCTCGGCACCGCCCGCTTCGGCCCGATCCGTTTCAACTGCCGACCCGAAGCGACCCTGCTGCGCCTCGTGCCCGCCGCCTAGGGTCGGCGGCTCCCGCCCGGCCACCACACCGTGGCGATGCGGGCCGATCCCGCGAGGAAGCCGCCCAGCAGCGAAAAGCCCTGCGGAAGGGCGGCATCGATGTCGGGATCCCGCTCGGGGGGCAGGCACAGGCGCTTGCGCACGGTGCGGATGACGTCGGGGCGCGGCAGGGGCTCGCCCGACGCGCACCACACCTCGGCCCTGTAGTCGAGCCCGAGGTGGTCGGCGATACGCAGGAGGTCTTCGACGGCGGGGCCGTGCGGCCTGTCGATCCCGTGGAAGCGCCGCCATAGGGGGCCGAGCGTGACCATCGGATGGGTCACGGTGAGCTCGATCACGACCCGCCTGCGGGCCGCGGCGGTGAGGGCCACGAGGAACGGGGCGAGGTCCGGCACGTTGTAGACGACGTGGTGGCACACGACGACGTCGCAGCGGGGGGCCTCGGCGGCGACGTCGGGCCACCGGCCCTCGATCTCGCGGTGCGCCGCCCCGACGGCCTCCGCCTCGAGAGCGAAGGCGTGCAGCATGTCTCCGGATACGTCCACCGCGACCACCGACCCCGCCGGGGGCACCAACGGCAGGCTCGCGGCGCCGGCCCCCGCCCCCACGTCGAGCACGCTGCCGTCCTGCTCCAGGGCGTCGAGGGCGGCACGACGCGAGGGGGTGTGCGCGCGGCGGGCATCTTCGAGACGGCTACGGAAGTGCGCCGGATCCAGGCTCCACGGCGGCTCCGGCGCCCGCCGCAGGATGTCGTCGGGGATCGCCCAGGCCTCGAGCTGTGCCTCCCAGTCCCGCAGCGCGCCGCGGAGGGTCATGGGCCAAGGCTATGCGACCGTCGCCGCGGCCCGAGGCTCGACCCATCGGTCGGGAAGGGGGGATTTGAACCCCCGACCTCTGCGTCCCGAACGCAGCGCGCTAACCAAACTGCGCCACTTCCCGGAGGAACACAGCATCGCACATCGCGGCCCGGCCACGCGCCCGGCGCCCCCTCCGGACGACCTAGACGATCCCCCGGTCCTGGAGGTAACGGAAGGTCGCCAGGCCCGGGAGCATGGGCAGCCAGAAGGTCAGCAACCGGAAGGTCAGCACCGCGGCGACCGCCGGTGTGCTCGCCACCCCGACCCCGGTGAGGCCGGCGACGAGGGCCGCCTCGACGGCCCCGAGGTTGCCGGGGGTGGGCGCGGGAGCGGCCAGCGCGGCCCCCGCGATGTATACGGCGACCACGGTCGGGGCCGAAAAGTCGGCCCCGAACGCGGCCAGCGCGGCGGCGAGAGCACAACCGTTGGCGAGGGTCACCCCGGTCGAACCCCCGAAGAGCATGGCCGCCTGGCCGGGATGGCGCAGCGTGCGCAGCAGGTCGCGGGTGACCTTGATCGTGGGGCGCACGATGCGCCGGCGCCCGAAGGGTGACCCGATCACGATCCCGGCGAGCACCAGCGCCCCGAAGACCCCCGCCAGCACGGGCCACGAGGTCGGCAAGGGGACCTTGCCGATCGACGCGCTGGTACCGAGGACCGCGATCGCAGCGAAGAACAGGACCGCGTGCATGACCCCGCCGGCGGTCTGGTTGAGGGCGACAGCCCCGATCGCGTTGCTGCGTTCGAGCCCGCGGCGCTCGAGGAATATCAGGTTCACCCCCATGCCCCCGATCCCGCCCGGCGTGGTCCGGCTGGTGAAGGCCGATGCCACCTGCACTGCCATCGTGCGCAGGAAAGGCAAACGCTCGCGCACCGCTCCCTGATAGGACGCTGCGGCCATCGGGAAGGTCAGGGCGCCGAACAGGAAGGCAACCGCGAGCCACCAGTAGTTCGCCCCCTCGACCGCGTGCAGGAGGCGCGGGATCGTGCCCACCTGGGGCAGCAGCAGGTACACGGCCCCGCCACCCACGGCCAGCGACAGGATCGTGGTCGGGCGAATCCGCGATCTGAACGAGGGTGGTCGGCACTCCAGCTGCTCGGCCAAGGTCTCGCGCACCTCGGTGAGCAGGAAGCGGTGCCTGTTGAGCTCGTCGCGGATGCGCCGGGGCAGCGCCAGGGGTTGCAGGTAGGGCAGCGCGGCCTCGAGCTCGCGGCGCGACAGCGCCCGCGTGGCGGTCGTGACCGCCCTGGAGGCCCCGACCTTGGTGGCGAGCCCGAGCATCGTCTCGGCGACGTCCTGGCCGACCCGGCCCTCGCTCGCCCCGGCGCGGGCGAAGGTGAAGTCCAGCACCCACGGCTTGCCGTGGCGGTCGATCAGGAAGTTCTTGCAGCGCAGGTCGTGGTGGGCGATGCGCGCCTTGCCCAGCATCCGCACCTGGGTCCAGATCTCGTCGAGCAGCGCGTCGTCGAGTTCCTCGGGGGGCAACTCGGCGAGGGTGCGGCCCTCGACCGCCCGGCGCACGAGCAGGGCTGGGCCGTGGTCGAGCTCCCGGGCCAGCACCACGCCGGGGGTGCGGACGCCCGCGCGCTCGGCGAGCAGCGTGACGTAGGCCTCGTGCTCAACCTCGTGGCGCGGGGTCGAGAGCTTGGGCTCGTCGTCGACGTCGAGCGAGGCGAGGAAGCGCCGAGCCTTGTAGGCGATGCCCGCCCGGCGCTGGCCCCGGCGCACGATCTCGGCGATCAACCGGTCGCCGTCTTCGGTGACGATCTCGTACTCGACCGGATGCAGCAGGGAGTGGCGCAGGGGGTGGATCGCGGCGACCCGGCAGCCGGCACGGCACAGCGTGTCGACCACCGCCTCGGGCGACGTGCGCCGCCCGGGCGCGCCCCATAGGAGGTGGATCATGGCGCCCGATCCCCACCCGAGGAAGGCGCCGCCGAGCACGTCGACCGGCAGATGCCCGCCGACGTAGACCTCGGCCACCGCGGCGAGGGTTACCACCGCCCATCCCGCTCGCGAGAAGGCCTTGCCGAGATAGGGCGAGCAGATCGTGACCAGCGCGGCCGCGACCGCGACGTGCTCGGCCGGAAAGATGAAACCGTCGGCTCCGGGGAGATGGAGACGGGGGTCGCCGGTGAAGCGGCCGGGCACGGGCCGGGCCCCCACGAGCCACTGGGCGACGTTGGCCATGCCCCACGCCAGCACGCCTCCGACCACGAGCTTGACCGCCAGCCGGACACGTTTGAAGAACAGCGCCACGGCTGCGGCGACCCCGATCGCCGGTACCGTCCCGGCCCACAAGACCCCGTACCAGAAAGGCGCACTGAGGGAAGGGAGGAGCGCGATCTGGCGGAAGATCGCCGACTCGACGGGGTTGATCCGGTTGCTCAGAGCGATCAGGCCGCACAGCACGACGACGATGCCGGCAAAGAGGATTCGCAGCCCGTCGCGGGGATGGCGCCCGAGCGACGTCCTGAGGGGAGCGCCCGGAGAAGTTGCCTCGTCGATCATGACCGTTCCGTTGCCTTCACCCCCGCGACGCTGCGGCGACCACGCGGCCGATCGCCCTTGCGTCCGTGACGCTATGGTTGCGACCACGCTGCCGACCGTCCCGCGACGTCGTCGAGGCCGGAGGAAGCTCGGTCTGCGCGGCTCGCCCTACGCCCTTTAGTACCCCATCGGCGCCGCTACGGATCCCTGAAGCCTCACGACCGGCCCTGCCGGGCCACGAGCTCGGTTATCTGCACGGCGTTGAGCGCCGCTCCCTTGCGCAGGTTGTCGGCCACGCAGAACAGCTCCAGGGCGCGCGCGTCGAAGAGGTCGGCCCGGATGCGGCCGACGTAGCAGGGGTCGCTGCCGGCGGCCTCCAGCGGGGTCGGATAGCGGGCGGCGGTGGGATCGTCACGCACGACGACGCCCTCGGCCCCCGCGAGCAGCGCCCGGGCCTCATCGGCGTCGACCTCTCGCTCGAACGCGGCGTGCACCGCGAGCGCGTGCCCGACCACCACCGGAACGCGCACGCACGTGGCCGTGACGGCGAGGTCGAAGAGGCCCATGATCTTGCGGGTCTCGTTGCACAGCTTGAGCTCCTCCGAGGTGTAACCGTGCTCCCGTACCGATCCGCACTGCGGGATCACGTTGAGGGCGATCGGGTGGGGGAACGCGGCGCCGGGAGCGAGCACGTCCCCAGCCCGCCCCGAGGTCACCGCCTCCTCCTCCTTGGCGGCGCGTTGCGTCTGGTCCCACAGATCATCGATGCCGGCCTGGCCGGCCCCCGACGCAGCCTGGTAGGACGCGGCCACGACGCGCTGCAGACCGTAGCGGCGGTGCAGCGCCCACAACGGCACGACCATTGCGAGCGTCGTGCAGTTGGGCGTGGCGATGATCCCCCGTGGCGGGCGCCGGGCCTCCTCGGGGTTGATCTCGGGCACCACCAGGGGGACCTCGGGATCCATCCTGAAAGCCGCCGACTTGTCGACCACCACCGCGCCGCGTTCGACCGCCACCGGGGCCCAGCGTTGCGACACCTCGTCGGGTACGTCGAAGATCGCCACGTCCACCCCGTCGAACACGTCCGCCGTCAGCGCCCGGACCTCGACCTCGCCGTCGCGGAAGGGCAACCGCCGCCCCACCGAACGCGCCGACGCCACGGCCACGACGCCGTCCGCGAGCGCGGGGCGCTGCTCGAGCAAGCGCATCATCACCGAGCCGACCGCGCCGGTGGCGCCGACCACCGCGACCCTCATGTGCCCGCCTCCGAGGCCCGTACGGCACGTATCTGGCCGGTGACGGTCGCCGGGTGCTGCTCCCGGTGGATCGCCTCCGCGGCGAGATCGAAGCTCTCGTGGATCGCCCTCACCGCCCTCGCCACCTCCGAGGCGGCTACCACGCACGAGATGCGGATCGACGAGGTCGAGATGATCTGGATGTTGATCCCAGCATCGGCAAGAGCCTGGAACATCTGGGCGGCGACCCCGGGGTGGGTCTTCATCCCGGCCCCCACGAGCGACACCTTGGCGATGTCCGGATCCGTCTCGACCCCCTCGGCACCGAGCTCCCTGGCGGTGCTCTCGAGCAGGACCTCGACCCGGCGCAGGTCTTCCGTCGGCGAGGTGAAGGAGATGTCGGTGCGCCCCTGTTCGGAGGACACGTTCTGCACGATCATGTCGACGTTGACACCCTCGTCGGCCAGCACCCGGAAGAGCCTGGCGGCGACGCCGGGCACGTCGGGCAGGCCCTTTATCGTCACCTTGGCCTCGGATGTGTCGTGGGCGATCCCCGAGATGATCGCCTGTTCCATCCGTGCGTCCTCCTCCCTTATCCACGTGCCCTCGTTGTGGGTGAAGCTCGAGCGCACGTGCACGAGCACGCCGTGGTTGCGAGCGTATTCGACCGACCGCAGCATCAGCACCTTGGCCCCGGATGCCGACAGCTCGAGCATCTCCTCGTAGGACACGGCGTGCAGCTTGCGGGCCTCGGGCACGATGCGGGGGTCGGCGGTGTAGACGCCCTCGACGTCGGTATAGATCTCGCACACGTCGGCCCGCAGGGCTGCCGCGAGCGCGACCGCGGTGGTGTCCGACCCGCCCCGTCCGAGGGTCGTGACGTCGTAAGCGGTGGACACGCCCTGGAAGCCTGCGACGATCGCGATCTTGCCGGCGTCGAGGGCCTCGAGCACCCGGCGGGCCCGCACCTCGAGGATGCGCGCCTTGCCGTGGCTCGTGTCGGTGACGATCCCGGCCTGGGAGCCGGTAAAGCTGATCGCCTCGTGGCCGAGCTCGATGATCGCCATCGACAGCAACGCCATCGAGATACGCTCGCCGGCGGTCAGCAACATGTCGAGCTCCCGGGCCTGGGGCTCGTGGCTGATCTGCGCGGCGAGATCGAGGAGCTCGTCGGTCGTGTGGCCCATCGCCGACACGACGACCACCACCCGGTTACCCGCCTCCTTGGCCTGCACGACGCGGTGCGCGACGTTGCGGATCCGTTGCGCGTCGCCCACCGAGGTGCCGCCGTATTTCTGGACCACCAGAGCCATGGCCCAAACCTAGACGCTGTCGGGCGACCGCGCGCGGCTTCGGCGTCAGCGGCCGGGGATCAGGATCAACGCCACAAGCACGATCGCCGCGACCGCGGCTGCGGTCGGGCCTATCGCAACCGGCCCGCCGCGGCGGAGATCCCGGAGCAGAGAGGCCCAGACGTCGTCGTCGTGATCCGGGCACGGATCATCCTGGACGGCCGGGCCCCCGGCCCAGTGCACGGCCATCACGACCCCCCGCGATACTCGCTCACTGGATACATTTTCCATAGCACCGTAGCCGCCCGTGCCCTTCCGGGTCAAGCCCCGGCCCCCTCACGGGTCCGGCGCTCCCCCCCATCCAGGCGGCGCGACCCTAGGCGCTGAGCGAACGCCGTCCCACCAGCGCCCGCCCGAGGGTGACCTCATCGGCGTACTCGAGGTCGCCGCCGACCGGCAACCCCGACGCCAGGCGCGTGATTTTGACCCCGAGCGGCTGCAGCAACCGGGCGAGGTACAGAGCGGTGGCGTCTCCCTCGACGTTGGGGCTGGTGGCGACGATGACCTCCTCCACCGGAGGCCGGTCCTCGGCGGTCGGACGCAGGCGGGACAGCAGCTCGGAGATGCGCAGGTCGTCGGGCCCGACCCCTTCGATCGGTGAGATCGCACCCTGCAGCACGTGGTATAGCCCGCGGTACTCGCGCGTGCGCTCGATCGCCACGATGTCGGGTGGCTCCTGGACCGCACAGATCACCGTGGCATCCCGCCGCGGGTCGCGGCAGTACTCGCACAGCTCCTGGTCGGAGACGTTGAAGCAGGTGCGGCACAGCCTCACCTTGTCTTTGACCTCGACGATCGCGCGCGCCAGCGCGGCGGCATCGTCGGCTGGGGCCTTGAGGAGATGGAACGCGACGCGCTGCGCGCTCTTGGGGCCGATGCCCGGCAGCTTGGAGAGCTCGTCGATCAGATCCTGCAGCGGTCCGGCGAACAACCGGCCTCCCTAGACGCCGAGGCCGGGGACGCCCCCGCCGGCGAGGGGTCCCATCGCTTCCTGCTGCGCCGCGCGCGCCCGCTCGAGGGCAGAGTTGAGAGCGGCCACGACCGCGTCCTCGAGCATCTCGACGTCGTCGGCGTCGGGAGCGCCGTCGAACACGCCCGGATCGATACGGACCGATACCACCCGCTGGTCCCCGGTGACCGTCGCCGTGACCGAACCGCCGCCCGCGCTGGCCTCGAAGGTCTGCTCGGCCAGCTCGGCCTGGACCCGCTGCATTTCGGCGGCCATCTTCTGAGCCTGCTTCATCATCCTTTGTAGGTCGCGGTTCACGTGCCCCTCCTCTGGCGGTGCCCCGGATCCCCGGGTTCCGGGTGCTCCTCGACGACCTCGGCCCCCAGGCCCTTCTTGACCAGCTCGATCGGGTCCGGTGCGGGATCCTCCTCGGCCTTTTCGACTCCGGCCGGGTCGCCGTCGGCGACCTCCCCGGGGTCCTCGCCGCGCACCTGGAAGGCGAGGCTCGGCCGTACGCCGAGCGCCGCGTAGAGAGCATCGGCGAGGATGTCCCGGTTGGCGGGCTTGCCCGCCCCCGCCGGCGCGCTCATCTCGTCGCGGTGCCAGCCCGACTGGACCTCGACCACGAGGGTGTCGTCGCGCAGCTCCAGAGGACGCGACGGGCTCAGCAGGCCCCACACGCGCTTGCTACGCCGGCTGACCTCGCGCAGGGTCGCCTGCCACGATGCCTTGATCCCGCCCAACCCCACGGCCTCCAGTCCCGTCGCGTCGGAACCACCGGGAGCGGATCCGGAGCGCGCCGGCTGCGCATCCGATGGCGCGCCGCCCTGCGGCGCGGGCGGCTCCGGTTCGGATGCGGCCCCGGCCTGCGGCGCGGGC
>CADDZG010000014.1 GCA_902812355.1 Actinomycetota bacterium
CCGCAGAGCGGGCGCGGGCCGGGTCGCGTGCCGCAGGCGGGGTCTCAGGAGCCGGTCTCCGAGCGCCCGCCGTCCCCGCCGAGCCACCGTGCCGGGGCCCGCAGCGCGTACGCGGTCGTCTTGAAGAACGAGTTGTAGCGGATGTTGCGCAGGTTCGACCACTGCCGCCGTTTGTCCACACACACCGACCGGGTCTCGACGACCGGGTCCGCAACGCCGAGGTGCGTGGCCAGGCTGCGCAGCGTGTGCTGCCAGAAACGGTCCTCTTTGCGGTGCCCGAACATCATCGCCCCGAACTCGTAGAAGGGATCGAAGGTTCGCATCAGCACCTGAGCCTGCGCCACGGTCTCGCCACCATCCTCGTAGGCCGAGAAGGTGATCCACCCGGCCAGCATGTGCCCCTCGGGGGTCATGAGGGTGAACGACTCGTCGTCGGCGTAGAGCACCAGGACACCGGTGGACAGCTTCATCCGTCCGGGCATCGCCAGGTTCAGCAGGGCGACCTCGCCGGGAGCGATTCCGGTTATCGGTCCGTAGAAGTTGTTGTGCGGGGGCCAGAACTCGGGGAAGTGCTGCTTCCACGTGCCGATCACTTCGGCGGGCTCGAGCTCGATGCCGCCGAGACGCACCCTGTAGGTCTTCTGCCACATCTTGCCGAAGCCCTGGATCGGCGACGTCACCCGCCGCCCGGTGACGTTGAGGTTCAGCGCTCCCGTGGGCGCGTTCGACACCGTCAATCTCTCTACCGGCTTGGCCCAGTTGTCGTGGTCCCGGCGACCGGTCGTCGGGTTGTCGTTGCCGGACGCGCCCATGTCGACCCCTCTCCGCTAGACGCCGGCCGCAGCCAGTGCGTCGCGCTCGTGCTCGTGGATCCCTATCGCTTCGTCGAGCCGCGTGAGCTCGAAGATCTGCCGGTAGTGGTCGTTCAGCCCGACCGCACAGATCTGCTGGCCGTTGCGGTTCGCACGTACCAGGAGCGTGACCAGCAGCCCGATCCCCGAACTGTTCATGTACTCGAGCCCGGCGAAGTTGAAGACGACCGCCTTGGCGCCCTGATCCGTGGCCTGGTTGAACGCGTCGGTGAGCACGTCTTCACAGGCTGCGGTCACCTCGCCTACGATGTCGATCACCGCGCCGCCATCGGCCTTCCGAACCTCCATCGTCACCTTCGGTTCCTGCATGCGACTGCCCCCTTCCTCCTCCGCCTACGCCTGCGTAGGCGATCCACCCACTGCTTGCTGCTCGTCTGCATAGATCGTCATGAAATCGCTCAGCCGCGTGATCTCGAAGATCTCCCGGTAGTGGGGGCTGAGCCCATAAGCCGTCACCCGCTTGCCGTCGGTCCGGCTGCGGGCGAGCAGTCCGACGATCACCGCGATCCCGGTCGAATTGATGTAGCCGACGTCGCTGAAGTTGAGCAGGACCGCAGACGCGTTCTCCGCGACGGCCCGTTCGTAGGCGGCCGTCAGGGTCGGGTCCGAGTTCCGATCGATGTCGCCGAGCAGGTCGATGACCGCAACGTCCTCGACCATCCTGACCGAAGCCTCACACGGCCGTGTGTTCATCGGCGGCTCCTTTCAGAGCGAAGGTGAGGGTGACTGTGTGATGTTTGCCGTCGGTGGATACCGACATTTCGTCGGCCATGTTCTTGATCAGGAACAGCCCCCATCCCCTCGGCGTCTGCGCACCAGCGAGCTTGGCTTCGAGATCTGGAGTCTCGGGATCCGGTAGCTCGGACCCACCTCCTCGGTCGGTGATCGAGATCCTGATGTGTTCCCCGTCGGTGGTTGCTCTGACGTCGACCGGAACGTCTTGCCGCTGCTTGTTGCCGTGCTCGATCGCGTTCATCACGGCTTCGGCAACAGCGGTCTTGAGCCGCTCGAGTCGTGACGGCTCGATGCCCAGCCGTGCGATCGGGTCGGCGAGGCGCTCGATCACCGTCCTCTCGTTGCCCGTTTCGCTGGGCACCGAGAACTCGTCGATCACGGTTCCGTCCCCGGCGGCGCCTTCCATCTCGCTCATGTCCGTGATCTGCTGCGCGAACGTGCTCTCCCTGCCCGAGGTGCGACGCACCGCCACCAGCGTGATGTCGTCCTCCTGCTCCCATCCCCGTCCCGTGAAGCGCGCCAGCTCACCGAGCAGGTTGTCGATCACCGCATCGGTGGCGTGAGCCGTCCGCATGGCACCCATCAAGCGGGGGAACCCGAACATCTCACCGTCGGGGTCGTGCGCCTCGTCGATTCCGTCGCTGTAGAGGAGCATGACGTCGTCGGAGCCGAGCTCGGCCTCCTTCTCCTCGTAGCTCATGCCCGGCATCAGCCCCAGGGGCATGCCCCGGGCGCGCAGCTCGACCACGCCGTCCCTGTGGGCGACGTAGGGAACGTTGTGGCCGGCGTTGGCGTACACAAAACGACCCGTGGCCGGGTCGAGGATCCCGTACAGACAGGTGACGAACATCTGCGGCGGGATATCGGGGACCAGCAGCTCGTTGACCCGGCCCAGGACCTCCCCGGGCGAGTCCAGGCGGGATGCCGCACCCCGCAGGATCGCCCGCGTGGTGGCCATCACCAACGCCGCCGGCACCCCCTTGTCGGTGACGTCACCGATCACGATGCCGACCTTGCCGCCGGGCAGCTCGATGAAGTCGTAGAAGTCGCCCCCCACCTCGCGCGCCGGACGGTAGTAGGCCGACACCTGCCAGCCGGCGAGCTCAGGGAGCTCCTTGGGCAGGAACTGCTGCTGTATCAGCTGCGCGACGCGCAGCTCCTGCTCGACCCGCTCCCTGCGCCGGGCCTCCGCCTCCTGCTGACGCACCAGCTGGGCCACCTTCACCGCCGGAGCCGCCTGGGCGGCGAGGTTCTCGAGCAGCTTGCGGTCCTCGCTCGAGTAGGCCTGTTCGCTCAGACGGGGGCCGAGGTTCAGCAGGCCGATCAGCTCCCCCTGGCTGATCAAGGGCACCACCAGCTTCATGCCCGCATCGAGCAGCGCTCGTCTGGCGGGGGAATCGAGATCGAGCGTCTCGATGTCCACGGCGCCGCCGGCACGCTCGAAGTAGGCGACGATTGGGTCGTTCGGAGCGATGTCTATCTGGGGTCCCTCCTCGACCCGGGGCCCCGCCCCCGTCGCCTCGACGACCACTCCGCTCTTGCGGCGCCGGCGACCGAAGGGCAGTGCGATCAGCCTCTGTCTCATGGTCATGTCCCTTTCCTAGCCCGCAACCGTTCGGGAATCGTTACGGTTCATGGGATATTGGGACGCGGCTCCGCCGGCCCGCTCGTCCCGGAGCCACAACGACAGGCGCCGCGGCTGGATCGTGGCACCCACGACCGCGAGCAGGTCGTGGGTGAGCGTGGACAGCTCGACCTCGCTGCTCAGCCTCTGCGAGAAACCCTCGAGCGTGCGGGCCGCGTCGTAGCGGGCACGGTTGAAGCGCCGGTCGATGCGGTCCCGCAGGCGGGTCAGCAGGGGACGGAAGCACGCCGCGGCCACGAGCGTCGACACCGCCACCACCACCGGCGAGTCCCCGCCCAAGGGACTGAGGGTCGAGAACGCGAGCACGACCACGAGGTAGGCGCCGATGACCACCGCCAGCACCAGTGCGTAGGTCACCGTGCGGCTGATGATGCGGTCGATGTCGTAGAGCCGGTAGCGCAGGATGGCGACGGCGACCGCGATCGGGAACACGGCCAGCCCGATGCCGAACGTGACGTCGCCGATCGCCGGGATCGGGGTGCCGATGAACAGCACGGCGACCGCGACCACGCACGAGTACAGAAACCACTTGACCTGGAGCCGTTGCACCTGGCGGGCGCGCCGGTAACGGATAAACAGGTGCGCGACCGCAAGGATCACCACCGGAAGGAGGGCCATCCCGGTCACCCCCTCCAGGACGTGCATGAGCGCACCGCTGCCGGGGATGCCGACGGGATTGGGAACGTGTAGGTTCCACCCGCCCTGCCCGAGCTCGAGACGCGGCCCGAACATGTACGGGAAGGCGCTCCCGACCGCGAGCAGCGCTATCAGGTACACGAGCACACGCCACCGCCGCGACAAGAGCGCGCCGTCCGGATAGAAGAGGATGAGCAGGATGGGGGCCGAGAAGACGAGCTCGAACGACCACGACGCGTACCAGGCCCAGAACGAGGCCCAGGGCAGCGATCCCGGATTGGTCATGAGCCCGTAGCGGGCGTAGTCCATCGCCAGTGGGTTGGTGCAACCAAAGAACCCCACGGTGAGGATCGCCCACCCGACGACGTTGGTCGGCAACCGGTAGGCGAGGAAGCCGCCGACGGCCACGTACACGACGAGGGCGAGCATGATCGACATGCTCCCCGCGGTGGATTGTGGCGTCGGAGGGTTGAGGGCAGACAGCCACCCGTCCACGCCGATGCTGACGAGAGCCACGGCCACGGCCCCGAGCGCAACCGCGGCAAGGAGCCGCTCCCGGGACCTGCTGCGGCGGACGGGTCCGGTACCGTTCCCGTGCGACCGGGTCTCGGTCGCGACCCGTGCCCCGTTCATCGGCCCTCCTCCTTGAGCCACAGCGACACCATCGCCGGACGCATGGTGGAGTCCACCACCGCAACCAGGCTCGAGCCGAGCGAGTCGAGGTCGATGTGCTCGCTCAGCCGGGTGGAGAACTGCTCTAGCGTTCGGGCCGCGTCGTAACGGGCTCGGTCGAACTTCCGGTCGACGAAGCCTTGGACGCGCCTCCGCACCGGACCGAAGGCGGCGGCCACCACCAGTGTCGAGACGGCCACGACCACCGGTGAATGGGTCCCCAGCGGGAGGATGAGCTGGAACAACAGCACCAAGCCGAGGTACGTCCCAGCCAACACGGTGGTCGCAACCGAGTAGACGACCGTGCGATTGATGATGCGGTCGATCTCGTAGAGGCGGTAGCGCAACACAGATACGCACAGGGCCGACAGCAGGATCAGCAGCCCAAGCATCGTGATCCAGTCCTGGCTCGAGAGCGTGGCGAGCACGATGGTGACCGCGAACAGGCACATGCTGTAGACGAACCACTTCATCTGCTGGCGCTCCTCCCCGCGGGCCCGGCGGAAACGGAGCACCAGCGCGCTCACCGACGCGATCAGCGCGAGCAGCGTTCCGATGCCGAACACGAAGCCAAGCAGCTCCTCATGCCGGCCCAGTTCCGGAACGCCTACCGGGTTGTGCAGGCCCCGGAAGAGCAACTGACTCTGGGTGACCGAGAAGGGGAGCAACCCGAGGAGGAGAACGCCGCCCGAGATCAGGATGCCCTCCGCCGCCATCACCCGGCTCCAGCGCGCCGACATGGGCCGCCCGGTGGGGAACAGAAGCGGCATCAGCAGGATGAACCCCGCCAGTGCGGGGGCCCAGCTCCAGGCCGCCAGCCACACTGCCGCGACTGCACCGCGGAGGTGGACGCCGAGCCTGAACGCGTCGTTCGCATAGACGGTGGAGAACGCGTTGACCTGAGCGAACAGACCGATCACGAGGAACAGCCAACCCATGGCCCGGGAGCTCCGGCGTGAAACGACCAGGGCGCCCAGCGTCGGGAACAGGGTCGCCAGGAGGACATCCTCCCACGGCGCTCCGGCGATGCCCCCGTGAGGAACGAGGGCCAGGATGATGGCGGCACAACCCATCATGGTCGACACCGCCCACAGGCCCCAGGCGACCCTGACCGCGGGTACGTGCAGCCTCAAGGCTCGGCCCTCACGGCCGGCTCCGAGTCCAGCACCGGGAAGGTGGCCACGGCGACAGACAACGGGACGAACACAGCGGCGAGCAAGGCCACGAACCCCCACCATGCCCTCGATGGGAGCCGCCCGGTGGGGAACAGAACCAGCAGCAGGTAGATAGCGCAGAGATTGGGGACCCACGTCCAATTCGATAGCCAGGCGAACCAGGTTGCTGCAACCGATGGGTGATGGGTGACCGCCACCTCGTAAGCACCGAACTGTTGGCTGACGGCGCTGATGCCCTGGGTGAAGGCGATCGCTACGACCGCCCAGGCGGTCGAGTTGCCGGGGCGACGTGATACGAGCAAGGCTCCAAGGAGGCCGGACACGACCGGGCCGAAGAGATAGAGGGCCTTCGAGACCTCACGGCCCACCGGAGCCGGCGTGACCGCGCCGTGCAACCCGAAGAAGGCAAGCCCTACGAGAGATGTCGCTGCGCCCACGAAGCTGAGCGCGATGCCGAGCCGGCGAGGCACTCTTCCTCGCCGGTCGCGGTCAACGGCTACTTCGGCATGACTCTCGGGCTCGCTCACCGGGTCCCAACCTGACGGAACTGCGTTCCGACATCGTTACGGAACCGGTGCCGCGGAGGAAGAGGGTTGTGGGAGGGGGTGGCGCCTCCGTTACGGAAGCCCCATGATGTGGGAGCCCGGAACGCGCCGGAGGGGAGCCGTGCTCAGGATCGTGCTGTTCGGTACGCCGCGGATAGAGGTGGACGGCCTCGACCTGGAGGTGGATACGCGCAAGGCCGTCGCTCTTCTCGCCCTGCTGGCGCTGGACGGCACCCAGGCGCGCGAGCGGGTCGCAGACATGCTGTGGCCCGACCACGAACCCGAACGGGCGCGTGCGGCACTGCGGCGCACCCTGTCGGTGCTGCGGCGGGGACTCGGCGACCGCTGGGTAGATGCCGATCGAAGCTCGATCCGCCTGTCGGACGAGGACATGTGGTGCGACGTGGTCGCCTTCTCGACGGCCACCCGACGAGCGGCCACCCACGACCACGGACGGGAACCCTGCAGCGGGTGCCTGGAGAGCCTCGCCGAAGCGGTGGCGCTGGCCGCCGGGGACTTCATGGCGGGGTTCATGTTGCGCGACGCGCCCGATTTCGACGACTGGCGGTTCATGCAGGGTGAGGAGCTGAAGGCCCGCGCCGGGCGCGCACTCGAGATGCTCGTCGACCTGCAGGTGGCGGCGGGACGGCTCGAGGACGCGGCGGAGACGACGCGTCGGTGGCTGCAGCTCGATCCCCTGCACGAACCCGCCCACCAGCGCCTGATGCAGCTGCTGGCCTGGACCGGCCACCGCGGAGCTGCGGTGCAGCACTACCGGGACTGCGTGGCGCTGCTCGACCGCGAGCTCGGAGTCGCACCCCTGAGCGACACGACCGCGGTGTACGAGGCGATCCGCAACGATTCGCTCGGGCCCGCGCCGGCCGGGCCCCCGCGTCCGCCGGATGGCACGCGGCCCCCGGAACCTCCCGTGCAGGGCGGTTCCTACCCGCTCGTCGGACGGTCCGCCGACCTCGACGACCTGCTCGACGCGTACTCCGCCACCGGCGAGCGCCCCTGCGTGGTGGCGCTGATCGGCGAGGCCGGGATCGGCAAGACCAGTCTGGCCACCGAGTTCCTGGCACACGTCGCCCAGCGTGGCGGCGCGGTTCTACGGGCCGGCTGCTACGAGGAGGAACGGTCGGTCGCCTACGCGTGCGTGATCCAAGCGCTCAAGGACGCGTCCACCAGGCTCGCGGAGGCAGGAGTGGACCCGACGCACAGGGCCGAAGCAGCCCGGCTGGTACCTGCGCTCGGCCATCCCCCGGCCGTCGAGCGGTCCCCGGCGGCGCATGCCCGCTTCCTCGAAGGCGTCGCCGGGTGCCTCGCCGCGGCCTGCTCCTCGGACCCGCCCGGAGTGCTGTTCGTCGACGATGCGCAGTGGGCAGACGAGGGTTCGCTCGACGTGATCTCGTTCCTCCTACGCCGCGTCGAGACCACCGTCTGCGTGCTGGTCGCGTGGCGCAGCGAGGAGGTGGAGCCCGGGCATCGGCTGCACCGGCTGCTCGGCGACCTCGCTCGCGAAGGACGAGCCACTGCGGTACCGCTGCGCCGCTTGACGCGCGACGACGTCACCCAGCTCGTCTCCGTGGTCACTCCGGCGTCCTCGGGAGGCGACCCGGAGCTGGTGGAGCGCCTCTACCAGGAGACCCAGGGGGTCCCCTACTTCGTGATGGAGTACCTCACTGTCCTGCGGCAGCAGGGTTCCCCGCCCGCGGGGGTGCCCACCGGCATCCGCGACCTCATGGTGCGACGGGTGCGAGGGGCCGGCGACCTCGCTCGCCAGGTGCTCGCCGCGGCGGCGGTCATCGGCCACCGCTTCGATCTCGACACCCTGCGCCACGTGGCCGGACGCACCGAGGAGGAAACGGCGTCGGCGCTCGAGGAGCTGCGCGCGTTGTCTCTGATCGTCGAGGACCGCGGACCGGCTGGCCCGCCGAGCTACGACTTCGTCCACCGCCCGCTGCAGGCGGTGGTGTACGAGCAGACCGGGCTCGCCCGGCGCCGGATCCTGCACCGCCGTGCCGCCGAGGCCCTGAAACAGCGCTCGGCCCCCCCGGCCGTGATCGCCCACCACCTCATGCTCGGAGGCCTCGAGCAGGAGGCGGCCCGCCACTTCTTCAGGGCCGGGCTCACCGCCGCCGATGTCTATGCCAACGAAGAGGCCGCCGAACACCTCGAGGCGGCCCTGGCCCTCGGGTATCCGGAGCCGGCCGTCGCCCACGAGACCCTCGGAGACCTCGCCACCCTGTCGGGTGCCTACGGGGATGCGCTGGCGCGCTACGAGACGGCCGCGGCGCTGACCTCGGCGGATCGCATCCCCACGCTCGAGCGCAAGCTCGCCGACGTCCACGTGCGCCTGGGCGACTGGGACGCGGCCGAGAGCCACCTCGAGGCGGCGTCGGGGTTGATCGGGCCCGGTGACGACGGCGAGAGTGCCCGCCTGCTTGCCGACCGGGCGCTGGTGGCTCAGCGGCGCGGGGACCCCCAGGGGGCCCGGGAGCTGGCCGGCGAAGCCCTCGCCGTCGCCGAGCGCTGCGGCGACATCGGGGCCCTGGCCCAAGCCCACAACCTGCTGGGGATCCTCGACAAGCTCGAAGGACGGCTGGGCGACTCGGTCACGCACCTGCAGGCGAGCCTCGAGCTGGCGCAACGGCTCCAGGACCCACAAGCGACCGCGGCGGCTCTCAACAACCTCGCCCTCACCCGCTCTGCACGGGGCGAGCCGGACGTCGCCCTCGCCCTGGCCGAGGAGGCGCTGCGCCTGTGCCGGCTGCGGGGCGACCGCCACCGCGAGGCCGCCCTTCACAACAACGTCGCCGACGCCTTGCATGCCCTCGGGCGCGACGACGAGGCGATGAGCCATCTCAAGGAGGCCGCAGCGATACTCGCGGGGGTCGGGGAGCCGGGTGTGATCCATCCCGAGGTGTGGAAGCTCGTGTCGTGGTGACGGGCGGGCCCGGCGAGCGCCCCCGGCTTGCGAGCGTGCCGCGGCGTCGGTAGCGCCTGTCTCACACCTCGAAGGGAACACCCACCGAGGCCGGTTCGCAGCGTGCCCGGCACCTCTCCCGGAGCTTCGGCGCGTGCCCCAATAAGATTGCGGCCATGTTCGCCAAGCTGCTCGTTGCCAACCGCGGCGAGATCGCGATCCGCGTGATGCGCGCGTGCCGGGACCTCGGCATCTCTCCGGTCGCGATCTATTCCGACCTCGACGCCGACGCGCTGCACGTGCGCGTCGCCGACGAGGCTTACAACGTCGGGCCCGGGCCCGCCTCGGAGTCCTACCTCAACATCGCCAACATCGTCGCCGCGGCCCGGCGCTGCGGGGCCGAGGCGGTGCATCCCGGTTACGGCTTCCTTGCCGAGAACGCGCGCTTCGCCCAGGCGGTCATGGATGCGGGTCTCGCATGGGTCGGGCCCGCGCCGGGCGTGATCGACCGCATGGGCGACAAGGTCGCAGCCCGCCGCACCGCCGAGGAGGCCGGTGTGCCGACGGTCCCGGGCACACCGGGCGCGGTGTCGGGAGCCGACGAGGTCGAGGCCTTCGCCCGGCAGCACGGTTTCCCGGTGGCCCTCAAAGCATCGGCGGGGGGCGGAGGCAAGGGTTTCAGGGTCGTCCAGGACGTCGCCGAGATCGAAGCTGCGCTGAGCGGGGCGGCGCGCGAGGCCGAGGCCTACTTCGGCGACCCTGCGGTCTACGTCGAGAAGTACCTGCACCGCCCCAAGCACATCGAGATCCAGGTGCTGGGCCTGCCGGACGGCAGCGTGATCGCCTTTCCCGAACGCGACTGCTCGCTGCAGCGCCGCCACCAGAAGCTGGTCGAGGAATCCCCCTGCGCGGTGCTCGCTCCCGAGGTGCGCAGCGCGATCATGGGTGCCGCGGCGCGCCTCGCCGACCACGTCGACTACCGCAACGCCGGCACATGCGAGTTCCTACTCGATGCCGACCGCCGTTCGTTCTACTTCCTCGAGATGAACACGCGCCTGCAGGTCGAGCACCCGGTGACCGAGCTCGTGACCGGCATCGACCTCGTGGTTGCCCAGATACAGATCGCCGCGGGCCAAGACGTGGGCTTCTCCCAGGACGACATCGGCCTGCACGGCCATGCGATCGAATGCCGCATCAACGCCGAGAACCCGGCCCGCAACTTCGTGCCGTCGCCGGGGCGGATCGGTGATTACCGGGAGCCCGCTGGTCCCGGGGTGCGCGTCGATTCCGGCGTCGAACCGCACGCCGAGATCCCCCAGGTTTACGACCCTCTGGTATCCAAGCTCATCACCTACGGTTCCGATCGCGAGCAAGCGCGCCGCCGCATGCTGCGGGCGCTGGCCGAATACCGCGTCGAGGGCATCAAGACCTCGATTCCTTTCCACGCGCTGATGCTGGCGGACGACAGCTTCATCGACGGCGAGTACCACACCGGCACGGTCGAGAACGAGCTCGACCTCGATCCACTCAAGAAGGACGACGTGCCCCCGGTGCACGCCCACGCGCCCCAGGTCTTCCTGCGCCGATTCAGCGTCGAGGTGGACGGCAAGCACATCGGTGTCGTCGTGCGCGAGCCGGTCGACGGAGCCCAGCTGCCGCGCAAGCCCCGGCCCCCCGAACGCCTGCTGGAGACCGCAGGGGGGGCCGGAGGCAGCCTCGTGGCTCCGATGCAGGGCACGATCGTCAAGGTCAACGTGAAGCCCGGAGACGAGGTCGCCGCCGGTGATGAGATCGTCGTGCTCGAGGCCATGAAGATGGAGAACTCGATAAAGGCACACTCGGCGGGGATCGTGGAAGAAGTCAGGGTGGAAGCGGGCCAGTCGGTCGACACCGGTGCCACCCTCGCAGTGATCAGGTGATCGGGGGCGGCGCCGGGCTTCGCATCGAACCGTTGTCCCCTGCGGACGTCGACGAGGTGGGACGGCTCATCGTGCGTTCCTACCGTGATGCGGCTGCGGCATCGCCGGGGGCCGAGCTTTCTCCCGACTACCTGCGCGAGCTCGCCGACGTCGGCGCGCGGGCACGCGTCTCCGAGGTCCTGGTGGCACGGCGCGACGGACGCCTCGTGGGCAGCGTCACCTACGTCCCGGGCCTCGGCCCCCTCGCCGAGTTCGACGACCCCGACGCCGCCGGCATCCGCGCCCTCGCCGTCGCCCCCGAAGCCCAGGGCACGGGGGTAGGCCGGGCCCTGGTCGCGGCATGCATCGAGCGCGCACGGCGTGCGGACCGTGCCCGCATCGTGCTGCATACCACGACCTGGATGACGAGAGCCCAGCGTCTCTACGACGCGCTCGGGTTCGCGCGCGCCGCCGAGCGCGACTTCGAACCCCGGCAGGGGGTGCGGCTGCTCGCTTACGTCCTCGAGCTCCCAGGTTGACGGCCCGGCGAAGCCGCTCGACGCTGTGGCATCGTAGCAGGCAACGGAGCAAGCTCTCGGGAGGTTGGCGTGGCTGGTTGGCACATCGCACGGACCTCGGCGCACTCGACGTGGGATCGCTCACTGCCCCCGGTGCACACCGTCGCACCCGGCGACACCGTTGCTCTCGAGGTGAGCGACGCCTCCGGCGGTCAGCTCGGGCCCGACTCCGACGCGATCGCCCTGAACGATCTCGACATGACCCGGGTCAACCCCGTGACCGGTCCACTGTTCGTCGACGGAGCCCGGCCGGGCGATGCGGTGGTGGTCGAGGTGGAAAGCATCGAACCCGAGGACTGGGGATGGACGGCCAACATCCCTGGCTTCGGCCTGCTCGCCGACGACTTCCCCGAGCCCTACCTGCGCATTTCGAAGGTCACGGGCGACGGGATCGAACTCTTTCCCGGCTTCGCCGTGCCCCTGTGCCCGATGATCGGAACGATCGGCTTGGCACCGCCTGAGCCGGGCCCACACCCGATCATCCCGCCGAGCCGGTGGGGCGGCAACATGGACATCCGCCACCTCGGACCCGGGACGCGTCTATGGCTGCCGGTCGGCGTCGAGGGGGCCTTGCTGTCTCTGGGCGACACCCATGCCGCGCAGGGAGACGGCGAGGTGTGCGGAACCGCGATCGAGACCGGCTCGGTGGTGCACTTGCGCATCGACGTGGACAAGGATGCGCAGCTGCCCCGGCCCCGTCTCACGACCAACCCGGACGCGCCCCGCAGCGGGCGCGCCCTCGCCACCACCGGGATCGGGCCCGATCTCTTCGCCGCGGCACGCGACGCCACCCGCTACATGATCGACGAGGTCTGCCGCCGCACGGGTCTTGAGGCGGTCGAGGCCTACCTGCTGGTGTCGGTCGCCGGCGACATGAAGGTGTCCGAGATCGTGGATCAGCCCAACTGGGTGGTCACCGTGCATGTGGGGACCGATCTGCTCGGTCTCTGAGCGGCGCGCCAAACCGCCCGGCCGGCTCAGTCCTCGAGGAAGATCCGCCGGGTCTCGGTAATGCGCTCGGGGTGACGCCTGTTCAGCCACAGCAGGTAGACGATCCCGATGAGCACCCATAACGCCACCGCCGGTCCGGCATAGGACAGGGGGGCCGGAAGCGGGGTGATGAAGCGGAAGGCCGGCACGCCGGCCCCGGCGAGGAAGCCGGGCACGAAGGCGGCGATCCCAAGCACCGGGAGCAACCCGTGCAGCAACGGGTTGAACTCGCGGCGCCGGAAGCGTGCGTAATACACGATGCAGGACAGGTTGAGCAGGATGAAGAGCGGCGTGAACACGACCACGATGACGGTCGCCGTCAGCGCGAAGGCGGTATAGGGGTCGTACTGGAAACCGAGCCACAGCGCCACGCCCACGGTGACCACGAACTGGGTGATCAGGCCTACGACCGGGGACCTGAATCGGGGCGTGAGCCGGGCGTAGGCCTGCGGGAGCAGCCGGATCCGTCCCATGGCGAACATCGTGCGCGTGGACGACGTGTTGGAGCCGTTGTAGTTGGCGATCACGGAGTTGATCAGCGCCAGGAACACGATCACGAAGCCGACCCCGCCCCATGCCTGACGAGCGAGCACGTTCTGCCATGGGTTGGAGTCTCCGGCGGTGACGAAATGCCCGGCCATGCGGGCCGGGCCGAAGAACACCGTGCTGGCGTAGGTGTTGAGCACGTAGAAGAGACCGACAACCAGACACGAAAGCACCACCGCGATCGGGATCGCCCGCCGCGGGTTACGTGCCTCCTCGGCCAGAGGTGCCGCCTCCTCGAAACCGATGAAAGCAAGGATGCTGAACACGGACGCCGCGACGACCCCCGAGAAACCACCGTAGTGCGGTGCGTTCGCGTACTTGGTGGTGAACACCGTCGCGGTGTTGTCGCCGCCGGCGAGGACGATCAGGGTCACCGACAGTGCGACGAAGACCAGGATCTCGAACGCACCGAGGATCTCACCGGCGCGCGTCGAGGTCCGGATCCCGAGGTAGCCGAGCGAGAACACGAGCACCGACACGAGCACCATCCACACCCACCATGTGCCGGTCGACATACCGAACTCGGCATGCAGCGTGCCGGACACGATGATGCCCATCTGCACCGCGAGGAAGGGCCCTCCCATCAGCACCGCGAGCGTGTAGGTCCACGCTACGAGGAAGCCGAGGCCCGGGTGGATCGCGGTGCTCACGTAGGTGTAAAAGGAGCCGGCGGTCGGCATGTGGCGCGACAGCTGGCCGACCGAGATGGCCACGAACAGCGAGGCGATCAAAGCCAGCAGCACGGCAAGCGGCGTGGCACCGCCCCCGAAGGGAATGCCGGCGGGGATCGAGAAGGCCGTGGCTATGGCCGGTGCCATGAAGGTGATCGACTGGAACAGGACCCCACCGAAACCCACCGCGCCGGGTCGCAAGCGGTGCGCATCCGTCACGGCATCGGGGCGGGCGAACTCTCCCCCGGCCATGCATCCCTCCCACGGTCGTAATCCGTCTGCTTCGGTGCTTGCAATGCTAGCAGCGGATCCCTCGAGTGCGCCGGTGCCGCGGTCCGCCAGACGGAACGCAGCGAAAGGCGGGCATGTGCGGCCATGTGCACGCGTTGTACAACGCGAGCGTGACCGGGAGGCATGGCTGCACGGTCCACGTGGGTAACGCGTATGGCGACGGCTCACCTCCGCTATGACGGTGGATGCCGCTCCGTCGCGCACATTTCGCACCGACGCGAAGGGAGGAGAAAGACATGACCCCACCTGCAGCCGCCGCGGGCACCGTCAGGCTCGGCGATCTCACCGTCAACCGCATGGGCTTCGGCGCCATGCGCATCACGGGAGACGGCGTCTGGGGACCGCCGCGCGATCGCGACCACTGCCGGCGCGTACTGCGACGGGCGATCGAGCTCGGCGTCAACCTCATCGACACCGCGGACTCCTACGGGCCCGAGGTCTCCGAGCAGCTCATCGCCGAGACCCTGCACCCGTACCCCGACGACCTCGTCGTCGCCACCAAGGGCGGCCTGCTGAGGCCGGGGCCGGGTCGCTGGGATCCCGACGGGCGCCCCGAGCACCTGCGAGAGGCATGCGAGGGCAGCCTGCGGCGCCTGAAGGTCGAGCGCATCGACGTCTACCAGCTGCACCGGCCCGATCCCAAGGTTCCCTTCGAAGATTCGGTCGGCGCGCTCAAGGAGCTCCAGGACGAGGGCAAGATCCGTCACATCGGCCTGTCCAACGTCGATACCGACCAGCTGGCTGAGGCGCGCCGCATCGTCGAGGTGGTGTCGGTGCAGAACAAGTACAGCCCGACCTACCGGCGCGACGAGCCGGTGCTCGAGGCGTGCGAGCGCGACGGCCTCGCCTTCCTGCCGTGGAACCCGATCGACGTCGGCGACCTCGCCAAGCCCGAGGGACCGCTCGGCGAGTTCGCCTCCGAGCTCGGGGCTACGCCGGTGCAGCTCGCGCTCGCGTGGCTGCTGCGTCGCTCCCCGGTGATGCTGCCGATCCCCGGGACGTCGTCGCTCGACCACCTCGAGGAGAACGTTGGTGCAGCCGAGCTCGAACTCGACGACGAAGCCTTCCGGCGCATCGGGGCGGCTTTCGGGGTCTGAAGCGGGTCGAGGCCAACGCCGTCGCCGTGGCAACATCGCCCGGTGAGGGCCTGGCAAGTTAGGCACCCTGGGCCGATCGACTCCGGGCCGCTGGAGCTCGTAGAGCTCGATGAGCCGACCTTCGGCGACCACGAGATCGCCGTCGCGGTGTCGGCTTGCGGCGTATGCCGCACCGACCTCCACATCGCCGAGGGCGACCTGCCCCCGCACCGCACCTCCGTGGTGCCGGGCCACGAGGTGGTGGGGCGCGTGGTCGCGGTAGGGCGCGCGGTCCGGCGCTTCGCCGTCGGCGACCGCGTGGGCATCGCATGGCTGCGTCACACGTGCGGGCGCTGCCGCTTCTGTCTGCGCGGAGACGAGAACCTCTGCATCGATCCCCGTTTCACGGGGTGGGACGCCGACGGCGGCTACGCCGAGCAGGCGGTGGTCGATGAGGCCTACGCCTACACCCTGCCCGAGGGTTTCGACGACCTGCATGCCGCCCCACTGCTGTGCGCCGGCATCATCGGCTACCGGGCCCTCAAGCGCTGCCGGGTACGTCCGGGAGGGAGGCTCGGGATCTACGGCTTCGGGGGCTCGGCCCACATCGCCGCCCAGGTGGCGGTGGCGCAGGGGCTCGAGGTACATGTGATGACGCGCGGCGAGCGGGCCCGCGAGCTCGCCCGATCGCTGGGCGCGGCCTCGACCCAGGGCGCCTACGACGAGCCACCGGTGCCGCTGGACGCCGCGATCCTGTTCGCTCCGGTCGGCGACCTCGTGCCGGTCGCCCTGGCAGCCCTCGATCGCGGCGGCCGGCTGGCGGTGGCCGGCATCCACCTCAGCGACGTCCCGGTGCTCGACTACCGGCGACACCTGTTCCAGGAGCGCGAGGTGGCTAGCGTCACCGCCAACACCCGCGCCGACGGACGTGAGTTCCTCGACATCGCGGCGCGCATCGGCATCGAGACCACGGTCACCCCCTACCCCCTGGAACGCGCCGACGCGGCGCTATCCGATCTCGCCGCCGGACGGGTGGACGGCGCCGCGGTGCTCGAGGTCGGAGCCGCCGGCTGAACCGCTCCGGCAGAGCTTCACGGGCCGCGGCCCCCGACCAGCGGCGCGTATCCTCGGGCAGCATGCTTCTGGGAGTGGTCCTCGGTGTCGTGGCGATCGGCGTGGCCCTGCTGCAGGGAGGTTCGCTCGATCGCCTCGCCTCCACCCGCTTCCGCCACAATTACCTGTTGGTCGCCGGCCTGATCCTGCAGATCCCCTTCGACGTCTGGGCCCCGTCGTGGGCCACCGGCGCCCTGGGTCTCGCCATCGTGCTCACGTCCTACGCGCTCGTATCGGCGTGGTTGCTCGCCAACCATGCCCTGCCGGGGATGACGTGCGCCGGTGCCGGGCTCGCCGCCAACCTCGTCGTGATCGCCCTCAACCGCGGCATGCCGGTGTCGCTGTGGGCGGCGCGCGCCGCGGCGCAGCACGGTCCCGTGACCTACGGCCCGGCCGCCTTCGGCATCAAGCACGAAGCGATGGGTCCGCACACGCTGCTGCCGTGGCTCGGCGACGTCATCCCACTACCGGGCACCGGCGAGGTCTTCAGCGCCGGAGATCTCGCGATCGCGGCCGGGATCGTGTGGCTCGTCTACAAAGCGACGCGCCGGGGGGTCGCGGCCCGCACCGCGCACACCTAGAAGCGCCCGCGTCCTGCAGCTACGGGAGCAACAGCGCAGGCGCGGTGAGGCTTCGGGAGCACCGCCGGCCGCTTCCGAGATTCCGGCTCAGAGGCGAGCGAGCTTGCGGTTGATCGCGTCGAGCAGGGCCTTCACCCCGGCGATCGCAGCATCCTGCTGGACCACGGCAGAGCCGATCAGCGTCACCTGGTGCACCGGGTCACCCGCGAAGCGGGCCCGTACCAGCACCAGGTCGACGTCGCCGAGACGGTGGAGAAGGACGTCGTCGACCTCGATCCACGCGCCGGCGCGTCGCAGCATCGGATCGAGAGCGCGCAGACCGGCGGCCACCGCGGCGCGCGACCGTCCCTCGAGGGTCGTCGCGCCGCTGCCGGAGCCCTCGGTCGTGGACCCGTCCGGCCAGCGCAGCACGACCCCCACCATGGCTGCGTCTTGCCGGTTGGTCACCACAACCTGATCGAGCACCACGGGGCGACCGGACGCGGCGGCAGGTGCGGCCAAGCGCGCGCTCACGCGCACCTCGTCCTGCGGCTCCGGCGTGACCTCGGATGGAGCCTGAGGTTCAGCAGCCACGGGCGCCGGTCCGGGCGCCGGCTCCACCGCGGCGGGTGGCGCGGGCTCGGCGATCGGTTCGGGCTCGGGTTCGTCCACCTGCACGACCGACACGATGCGGTGGTCTATCGGAGTGCGGTAGGCGGCGAGGGCGAGGGATTGGATGTCCCTCACTATCTGCTTGGGGGCGCGCCCGGTCGCGGCGACGACGTGGATCTCCGTCGGTTCGTCGTCACCCACCACCTTGACCTCGCGCACCCCCGGGATGCGCCTGATGCCCGCTTCGAGATCGCCGTTCACCTGCGCCCGCCGTTAGCCGAGGGACACACCTCGTCTGGAATATCCTTCTAGGTATCCGGTGTCAACCGAGATGGGGACGCGCCGCACCCTAACGCCGGAGCGCCCGTTACCCGGTTGAGGCGGACGCGCCGACACGCCGGTCCCGACGGACCCCGGTCTCACAGCTAGCGTCGCGCGGCGGGTGCGCTGCGACGCGTCAATCCGCGACGTCGGTGAGGTCTACGAAGACCTCAACCACCCCCGGGTCGTAGGCGCGGCCGGCCATCGCCGCGACCCTCTCGCACGCCTCGGAGCGCCGCATCGCGGCGCGGTAGGGCCGGTGCGAGGTCATGGCATCGAAGGCGTCGGCGACGCTGAAGACCCGAGCCGTGAGGGGGATGTCTTCACCGCCGAGCCCGAGCGGGTATCCGGTCCCGTCCCAGCGCTCGTGGTGGCACAGCACGATGTCGGTGGTCATGGTCGGCAGGCCTACCGGTCCGAGGATCTTGACCCCGAGCTCGGGATGGGTACGCATCACGCGCCATTCGGCGGCGTCCAGGGGGCCCGGCTTGCCGAGGATGCTGTCGGGGATACCGATCTTGCCGACGTCGTGGAGCATGAAGCCGTAGAGGACGTCGTGGTTCGCGGCGAGCCCAGGGTCGATCTCGCGCAGGCACGCTTGTGCGAGATCGCACACCCGCTGGACGTGATGCGCAGTGGTGACGTCTTTGACCTCGAGCGCGGTGGCGAGCGACGCGATCGTCGCCAGGTCACGCTCCCTCTTTTGGGCCATGGCGTCGATGTAGGCGCCGAGCAGCACCCCGACCGCTTCGCCGGCCACCACCGGGCTGCGTCGCGACGAACCCAGGGCCCGCCTGAGCTCGTCGACCGAGCTGTCCTTGTACAGCGCCCCCACCGCCCCCGCGGCGAGGGCCTCGACCAACCTCTCGGCCCCCACACGGTCGCGGTCGGCGAGCACGATGATGCCCATCTCGGGGGCGAGACGGCGCAGGCTGCCGACGAGGTCGCAGCCGGGTGAGAGCTCGAGGTCGACGAGGGCGAGATCCGCTCCCTGGTGGATCACGGCGTCGACCGCCGAGGACGCATCCTCGGCGGTGGCGATCACGGTAGCCCCGAGCTGATCCTCGAGGATCTGCTTCAGGGCTTCCGACATCGTGCGGGACCCCTCCACCAGGAGAACCTGAGGCCCCGCGAGAGCCTCCAACACCGCTACCCCCCAAGCGAACATCGCGCTCAAGCGTTGACCAACGTTAACTCACATCACGGGTCCGCCCGCAAGACCGAACGGGGTGGCCGTCGACCGCGCGTTGGTGGAAGTTCCTGGCTGCGACTGGGGGATCCGGACTTACACCATCGGGGAGAACACTTGCCGCATCTGGGTGACTACGCGTACACTCCGGTCGAACACCCGTAGGCAGGGGTCCGGATGGCCCACGGGTGGCACCTAGACAAGAGAGGAGCGAGCAACACCGATACACGAGCGAAGCGGTCGTCCCGGGCCTGCGGGCCATCGTCATCTCGAAGAACGAAAGGGGGCCGCTCGTGAAGATCCGTCTGCTGGGTCTGGCCGGAGCGCTTGCAGCGCTGTTCTACACTGCTGGCGCCTACTTCCGCTGGTAACAGTGGTCAAGAAGACTGAGAGGGGGGCCTCGCCCCCCTCTTCTTCTTTCTTGTTGAGCCGAGCTCAGGCTTGTTCGGGAGACGCTTCCGCGAGAGACGTGAAGACACCTCGCCGCCGTGCCGACTAAGAAGGCGGGAGAGAATGAGGAGACGGGGTGTGGGTCCGAGGGTGAGCGAGAGATGACTGAGCCACAAGACCGGCGCTTGCTCGCCTATTGCGTGGCCGTCATGGCCATGGCCGCCGGGTCGTTGGCGCTCTCCCTGGCCCTGTCGGGTGTGAGCTCCGCCACCAAGCCCACCACGATCCTCTTCTGGATCCTACTTCTGGCTGTCGTCAACCTGCTGCCCATGTCTGTGGGCTTCAGTGCCGAAGTCACGATGGGCTTCCCCGTACACGTGACGATGGCCATCCTCTTCCGCAATCACCCGTGGGTCCCTATGGTGATCACGGCCATCGGTGGTATCGACGTTCGAGAGTTCCGGCGCGAGATCCCCGTTTACCGAGCTCTCTTCAATCGATCACAGGCGATGCTGTCGGTGGGTGCTGCGGCAACGATATTCAGCATGGGCGGTACGACGAATGTCGGGGTGATCGCCGCAGCGGCGGCCGCTCAGATCCTGATCAATTGGGGCTTGGTCGCGGGGGCCTTGACCCTTGCATACGGCAGACCGATGAGTGAGACGTTCCTCAGTCTCTCGCCCGCTCGAGTCCCCGGCTTCGTCCTCACCTATGGCCTCTTGACCGCGGTAGGGGTGGCGACCGCCAAAGTGAGCACCGCCTTCGCTCCTTGGGCGGTCATCGCCATCATCATCCCGCTGCTGTTCGCCCGGATGGGGCTCATGGGGGCCCGGGCCCAGCAAGAGCTGTCCGAGCGGCTCCGCAAGCAGCAGGAGATGCTCCTGCAGGTCAACGAACAGCTCTTCTCCGAGCGTGAGCAGGAGCGGAAACGGATCGCCGCCGACATCCACGACACCAGCCTCCAGCTGATCTCCGCCGCCTCCTACCTCACCCGGAACGCGCTGGGTTACCTGTCCGACCGGCGCACCGACAAGGCTCAGGAGTCGATAGAGAAGGCCGCCGGAGCCATGGAGGACGCGATCACCGAACTGCGAGCCTCCCTCAGCGACCTGAGCCGCTCGGCGGTCGACCGCGACACCCTCAACGAGGCCGCTCGGCGTCTCGCACAGCAGGCCTCCGCCCTGTGGGGCGTCAACATCAGGGTCGAGGGAGAGATCACCCAGGAGCCCCCCGCATCGGTCGTCTACACCGGCTCCCAGATCATCCAGGAGGCGCTGGTGAATGCCTTGAAACACGCCGGTACGGATAGCATCGTGGTTAGGTTGAGCGATCCCGATGGGCAGGTCCACATCGAGGTCGAGGACTTCGGTCGCGGGTTCGTGACCGGTGAGCAGGCGGAGACCGGACACGTGGGCATGAGGTTGATGCGAGAGCGAGCCCTCAAGGTGGGCGGAACCCTCGAGTTGCACAGCCGCCCGGGTAGGGGCACCCGGGTGCTGGTGGATCTCCCGGGGAGGGGGCAGGCATGAGCCTGAGGCTGATGGTCGTGGAGGACCACGAGATCGTGTCCCAGGCCCTCCGGGACATGCTCGACATGGAGAGCTCCTTCGAGGTCGTGACGCTCACGACGTCGGGCGAGAAGGCGCTCGAGCAGATGCGTTCCGATCCGGTGGACGTCGTGCTGATGGACGTCAAGCTCGAGGGGTCGATGACTGGGATCGAGGCGACCCGGGAGATCAAGCAGAGATGGCCGGAGACCAAGGTCGTCGTGCTCACGATGTTCACGGATCCCGCGACGGTCGCCGACGCGATCCGGGCAGGGGCCGACGCCTACATCTCCAAGGGCTCTTCCAAAGAGTTGCTGGTACGCACGATCGAGGACGTCACCGAGGGCCGGTCGGTGTTGGACCCCAACGTCACGGAGGGCATGTTCGAGCAGTTCAGCGGGCGCGATCCGAAGTCGCTGACGGACCGGGAGACCGCCGTGCTCCAGCAGCTGAGCAACGGCAGCTCGACCCGGGAGGTCGCCCAGAACATGTTCGTGTCGGAGGAGACGATCAAGACCTACCTCAAGCAGGTGTTCAAGAAGCTCGACGTCAAAGACCGCACAGAGGCCGTGGCGGAGGCCTTCAGACGCGGGCTGATCCACTGAGCTGAGCCGAGGCCTCCGCGCCCCTCAACCCCTCGACCAGGCGGTTGACCGCGTCCAACGTCGCGCGCGCGACCGCATCGAGGTCGTCGAGCACGACCGGAGCGCTCCCGCACAGCCTCTGCGGACCCACGGTCACGATTACGACCGCCACGGCCTCGCCGCCCACGTGCAACAGCTCGACCCGCTCGCAACGCACCTCGGAGTCGAACAGCCGGGCGAGCGCGTCGAGCACGGCCGCGGCCACGGTCGCCTGGCCGGTCCCGCGGCCGCCGCAGCCCTCTGCCTCGCCCACCAAGACGTCACCGGCTCGCTCCAGTGCCACGGTCGCGGAGAAGCGCCGGCCGCGCCTCGTGGTGGTGAGCGAGGTCAGCCTCCGGCGACCGGGACCCACCGGAGGCGACAGGATGTCCAAAGCGACCTCCTCGGGAGCAAGCCCGAGGTCGCCGACCAGCGCGGCGAGGATCCCCCGCCGCACCTCGGCGTCGCAGTGCTCGGGGAGCACCAGCACCCTTATCCACAGCGAGCCCTCGGGGCTGCGACCGGCCCGCGCGCGGCGCACGCCGGGCACCGCCTCGACGACCCGCTCCACCAGCTGTGGCTCAGGAGCCTCCCGGGTCATCGCCCTCCTCGACGTCGCCGCGCAAGCGCGCACACAGCTCCTCGACGAGGCGAGCGAGACGCTCGGCGGTGTTGATGTAGGCGGAAGGAGGGCCACCCTGCGGGTCGGGAAGGTCGATGCCCGATCCGAAGCGATTGGGTGTGCGCGAGCGCAACCCGTGCGCGGTCTGCACCGCGGCGCGCAGGCGCCCGAGGGCATCGCCGCGGGGGAGCTCGACGCGACGCAGGAGCTCGACGAACTCGCCGAGGGTGAAGACCCGCTCTGGCGGGGCACCACCGGTTGACCGTGCGGCATCGACGTGGGCCCGTTCGAACCCGAGCACGAGGTCGACGCCCCGCAACGAGCCCGCGCTCAGGGATCTCACACGGTGTCGGCCGACGTCGACGCCGAGCTTCTTGGCCGCCTCGACGGTGATCGGCAGCACGCCCGAGGCCGCGCCCTCCTGCAGCCCGTACGAGCTGACCCACACGGGGAGGTCCTTGAGCCGGTCGGTCATCAGGGCCTCGGCGAGCGGGCTGCAGAAGCGGTTGGAGGTGCACAGCAGCGCGATCGTGAACACGGTCGTGGCCGGGGCCACGGTTTCGGCGACCGTGCCGGCCACAGCGGCCGCGGTCTCGGTGACGCCGCTCGCCGAGGCCCTGATGACCGACCGGCTCAAGGACCTCCCCGTGTGGGTCAGCTCGTACGGGCTGCAGGAGGGCGCGGCCTCGGGCGTGCTGCCGATCACCGTCGAGGCGGCCAAGAAGCTC
>CADDZG010000015.1 GCA_902812355.1 Actinomycetota bacterium
GCACACGAGCGCGCACCCCGGGGCGAGGGCTGCGGTCAGGTCCTTGGCCGAGTGCACCGCGGCATCCACCCGGCCCTCGACGACGGCGCGCTCGAGCGCGGACGTAAACAGGCCCTTGCCCCCGATCGCTGCGAACGGACGCCGGTCCCGGTCCCCGGTCGTGCGCACCCGCACCAGCTCGACCCCGATCCCGGCGGCGCGCAGGCGCGCCGCGACCCTCTCGGTCTGGGCGACCGCCAGGCGCGACCCCCTCGTCGCGAGGCGGATCGTGGTCACGGGGAGCGGTCGGGGGGCCGGGTCAACGGTCGGGCCCGAAGAGCTCCTGAAGGGCTTCGAGATGGCTCGTGTGGCCCCGCGCCGCGAGCTCGCGGGCCGCCCGCAGGGGCTCGTGCAGGAGCTTGGCCACGATGCGCCGGGTCGCGTCCTCGACCGCCCGGGTCTGCTCGCCGTCGAGGCCTCGCAGGGCACCCGCGACCCGCTCCAGCTCCCGGCGGCGCACCTCCTCTCCCCATGCCGCCAGGGCCGCGAGGCGGGGGCCCGCCTCCGAGGCGCGACGAGCGGCGACGAAACGCTCGAGCTCCTCGGACACGATCGCCTCGACCGCGGCGACCTCCTGCATGCGGGACCCGAGCGACGACTCGACGACGCTGCGGAGGTCGTCGATGTCGCGCACCACGACCCCCGGCAGCGACGCGACCTCGGCATCGACGTCGCGCGGTACCGCGATATCGACGAACAGCAGCGGCCGTCCCGGCTGCCGGCGCGCCAGCGCAGCACCGACCACGTCGGCGGAGATCACCGGCCGGGCGGAATCGGTGGACGACAGCACGATATCGGCGGGAACGAGAGCGTCCTCGAGGCGCTGCAACGGCAGGAAGGCGGCACCGAAACGCCGGGCCAGCGCATGGCCCCGGTCGTCGCTGCGGTTGACCACGACCACGGCGGCGGCACCGGAACCGTCGAGGGCGCGCGCGGCAAGCTCGCCCATCTTGCCGGCCCCGACTACCACGACACGCCGCCCCGAGAGATCCGGGGCCCCGAGCGCCCGGCGCGCGAGCTCGACCGCCGCAGTCGATACCGACGCAGGATTGCGCCCTATAGCGGTGTCGCGTCGTGCCCGCTTGCCGGTGTGCAGGGCGTGGCGGAACGCATCGCCGAGCACGGTGCGCGCGACCCCTGCGTCGGTGGCGGCGGCGAAAGCCGCCCGCACCTGGGCGACGATCTCCGACTCCCCCAGGACCATCGAGTCGATCCCGGTGACGACGCGGAACAGATGCCGGATCGCGGCCTCGTCGTGGTACGTGTACAGGTGATCGACGAATTCCTCGGGAGCGAGGTGGCAGAACTCTGCAAGGAAGTTGCGCAGGTCCTGCACTCCGCCGTGGAAGCGGGACACGACCGCGTATATCTCGGTGCGGTTGCAGGTCGAGAGGATCGCGCCCTCGAGCACGTGCTCGTAGCCGCCGAGCTGGTGCAGTGCCTTGGGCAACTCACGGGGTTGGATCGTGAGGCGTTCGAGCAGCCCCACGGGCGCGGTCTTGTGGTTGAGACCGACGACGAGCGTCTGCATCCTGCCGCCGAGCCTAACGCCGGCGTGCGGACAAACGCTCTCCGGCTTCCCTTGCGCTGGCGATCGCCGAGGCCCGCTGCTGGTAGAAGGCGAGCACCTGCAGCTCGATCGATAGGTCGACCTTGCGCACGTTGACGTCGGGCGGCACGTTGAGCACGCTCGGGGCGAAGTTGAGGATCGCCCGGACCCCGGCGTCGACGAGGTGGTCGGCAACCTCCTGAGCTGCGCTCGCCGGCGTCGCGATCACCCCCACGCGGATGTCCTCCTCGACCACCACGGTCTTGAGGTCGTCGATGTGACGGATCTCGATGCCCTCGAAGGTAGTGCCCACGATGGCGGGATCGACGTCGAGCAATGCGGCGATACGGAAGCCCCGCTGGGAGAAACCCTTGTAGGACGCGAGGGCGCGTCCGAGGTTGCCGGCGCCGACGATCACGATGGCGACGTCCCGGGTGAGGCCGAGGGCCCGGGTGATCTGGTAGAGGAGGTACTCGGCGTCGTAGCCCACACCACGGGTCCCGTAAGAGCCGAGGTAGGAGAGGTCCTTGCGCACCTTGGCCGCGTTGACCCCTGCGAGACGCGCGAGCTGCTCGGAGGACACCGTCGCCCCCTTGCGATCGCCGACGAGCTCGAGCAGGCCCCGCAGATAAAGGGGAAGCCTCGCCACCGTAGCCTCTGGGATCTGGCGGTCGACCATCTGATGAGGGATGTTACGGCCCCGCAGCCCGCGCACAAGGGCTTCGGCGGCGAGGTCGAAGGGTCCTGCCTGGGGAAAGAGACGCTTGCACTACGCCGATAGTAGTTGATGGGGGACCCGGCCCCCGGTATCCGCGCTCCTTACACCGAGGCGAGGCGTGCGGTGAGGGCGTACATCTGGCCGGTGACCAGCAGGATCCCGACCACGATCAGCAGCACACCCGAGGCGACGTTTATCACCCGGGTGTGGCGGCGCAGCAGACGCAGCGCCGCGGTCAGGTGGCCGACGCCGAGCCCCGCGAGTACGAAGGGAACCCCGAGCCCGAGGGAGTAGACGGCCAGCAGCAACGCGCCACGTCCCGGACCGGCCGCCCCCTCGCCCGCCGCCATCGCCAGGACCGCGGTGAGGGTGGTGGAGATGCACGGGCTCCACCCGAAGGCGAAGGCGCCCCCGAGCAGCAGGCTCCCCCACGTGCCCATGCCCGGAGTCGGGTGGAAGCGAGCCTCGCGGTACAGCCACGGGATCCTGATCGCCCCCATGAACACGAGCCCCATGAGGATCACGACCACCCCGCCGACCTCGGCGAAGGTGTCCTTGTTGAAGCGCAGGAAGCTGCCCAGCAAGGTGGCGGTGGCGCCGAGCCCCACGAACACCGCGGTGAACCCGGCAACGAAGCCCAGCGCCACCGCGAGGCTCCGGACCGGGCTCGGGCGCTCGAGCGACCCCGCGGCGTAGCCCGACATGTACGAGAGGTATCCGGGCACGAGCGGCAGGACACACGGGGACAGGAACGACGCCAGCCCGGCGGCGAACGCGAGGGCGACGGAGACGTCGTTCATCGCGGGAACCTCACCTCGTCAGGCGCTGTAGCTCGTGCTCCAGCAGCCCGCGATACAGGGCTCCGGGCACGTGGGCGGCGATGCGACCGTCGGGGGCGATGAAGAAGGTCTCGGGCTGGCCGGTGAGCCCGTAGTCACGATAGATCGACCCGTCGGCGTCGAAGACGTTGGGGTAGGTGATCCCGTGACGGCGCACGAAGGCACGCGCGTCGCTGCGGGCATCGTTGACGTCGACCCCGACGAACGCGACCCGCCCCCGGTAGCGGCGGTAGGCACCCTCCAGCAGCGGCGCCTCGCTCTTGCACGGCCCGCACCACGACGCCCAGAAGTTGAGCACCACCGGCCGGCCTCTGAAGGCATCCAGCGACAGCGTGCCGCGGCCGTCCAGCCGGGGTGCGGTGAAGGCGGGGGCCGCGCTGCCGCGGCCCGGGTGGCCGGGGGACCGCAGCACGCCCATCACCAGCAGCACCAGCAGCGCCAACACGAGGACCGGCGCCCAGCTCCAGCGCAACCACCGGCGAGCCCCGCCGCGAGCGGCCGTCAGCGCGTGCGGTTCCATCACCTCGATCGTCGCACAGGCCGCAGGCAAGCCGCCCGGCGGCTCTTTACACGCCGCCACAACCCTGATTGACTGCGCACCGGAGGAGGGGTGGGCCGTCGGCCCGCCCCCGTCCGCGCCCTCCTCGGACCGCCGCTCGCGCCGAAGGAGGTTGCCGTGACCACCGCGTGCATGCCCCGCCCCCTGTCCCTGATGGCGCGCCCCGACCGCGACGCGCTGCAACAACGCTCGGTGCCGCGCACCCTGCGCGGGGGTCAGGTGCTGTTCCTCGCCGGCGACCGGCCCCGCAGCGTATGGGGGGTCGAGCAAGGGGTACTCAAGCTCGCCGTGCGCACCGCCGACGGCGCCGAGACGATCGTCGGGCTCGCCGTGAGCGGCGAGCTCGTCGGCGAGGTACCCGCCCTGGACGGGCTGCCCCAGCCCTTCGACGCGATTGCGTGCACGCCGTGCCGGGTGCGCGCCTACGACGCGGATGCCTTCGTGGCCGCCCTGGGCCGCAATGCAGCGGCCGCCACGGCCCTGTCGGAGACGATGGCGGCGCGCCTGCGGTGGACCGGAGCATCGGCGGCCGAAAGGTCGGCCGCCACCGTCCCGGCACGGCTCGCCGGCCGGCTGCTCGACCTCGCCGACCTGCTCGGGCGCGTCGAGGGGCGAGCCGTCACGGTCGAGCTGCCGGTCTCGCAAGGCGACCTCGGCAGGCTCGCCGGCATGTGCCGCGAGAGCGCGTGCAAAACGCTGCGGCGCTTCAAGGCCGCCGGGGTCGTCGATTACGAGGGCAGGCGGCTACGGATCCTGCGCCCGGACGCGCTCGAGCGCATCAGGTGCGCAGGCCGCGCCTGAACACCTTGCCCCCGGGCAGGTGCGGCAGGTCGTCCACCACGCGGATGTCGGCCGGCACCTTGTAGCGGGCGAGGTTGGCGGCGCAGTGACGGCGCAGATCGGCGACGTCGATCCCGTCGGGATGCGCGGGCACGACGTAGGCCACGACCGCCTCGCCGGTAACGGCGTGGGGCTCGCCCGTCACGGCGGCCTGCGCAACCCCCGGGTGCTGCAGCAACACCTCTTCGACCTCGGACGGGAACACGTTGAAGCCCGAGACGATGATCAGGTCCCGCTTGCGGTCCACAAGGTAGAGGTAGCCGTCCTCGTCGACGAGCCCGATGTCGCCGGTGCGGAACCATCCGTCGATGAACGCGTCCTCGTCGTCGGCGGGACGCCGCCAGTAACCCCGGGTCACGTTGGGCCCCCGCACCACGACCTCGCCGACGTCGCCGACGTCGACGTCGGCACCGCGCTCGTCGACGATGCGCAGCTGCACGCCGGGTAGCGGCTTGCCCACCGAACCCGGGCGGGGCGCGCCGTCGAGCCGGTTGGAGGTCAGCGACGGCGACGTCTCGGTGAGCCCGTATCCCTCGTAGATATCGATGCCGAACGTCTTTCGGAAGGCGTCGAGCACGCCGGGGGCGAGCGGGGCCGCGCCGCTCACCGCCAGCCGGACGCCGGAGAGATCGTGGTCCCCGGCCCCCGGGACCGCGGCCAGCGCCGCGTACATGGTCGGGGCGCCTATCAGGACGGTGACGCGATGGCGGGCTATGAGCTCCAGCGCCTCGGCCGGCTCGAAGCTCGCCACGACTACGCCCGTTGCGCCGGCCTGGACGGTCAGTCCCAGCACCACGTTGAGCCCGAAGATGTGGAAGAAGGGCGGCACCATCAGCACGACGTCGTCCCGCGCGACCTTGCCCCCGAGGATCTGCTGCTGCTGATGCAGGCTCGAGACCAGGTTGGCGTGGGTGAGCATCGCGGCACGCGGCTCGCCGGTGGTGCCCGAGGTGTAGGCGAGCACGGCGAGGTCGTCTCCGCCTCCGACCGGCTCCACAGGGCCATCGGGCAGGGGACCGAACGAGCCCGGGTCGTCGCCGTCGATCACTTCACAGGGGGCGCCATCCGGTAGGGCCCCGCCTGCAGCGACCGCCAGCGCCGGCTCGCAGTCCTCCAGGATGCGCCGCAGCTCGCGGCCCGACAGCTCCGGGTCCACCGGGACCGCGATCCCCCCGGCGCGCAGGATCCCGAAGTAGGCGAAGCAGAAGGCGGGGGAGTTCGGCATCGCCACCACCACCCTGTCGCCTGGTGCCAGCCCGCGTCCCCTCAGATGACCCGCGACCCTGTCGACCTCCGCGTCGAAGCGCGCGTAGTCGACGGGATCACCCCCTGCGGCGGGGATCAGGGCCGGCTTGCGGCCGTCGGCGGCACGGGCCGCTCGCACAAGCTCCGACAGGTTCACGGATCGTCCCTTCTGCAAACTATTGCAAGCACGCGCTTGCCATCGTAACAAGGCCTGCGCAGCCCCGCCCGCGGCGCGAGCATGGCCCGATGGCGGAGAACCTCACACCGGCGGTGCTGTGCTCGACCGGCCCCTTCTGGGCGCTGGATCTCGAAGACGCCATGGATGCGATCGCCGAGGCCGGTTACTCGCAGATCGAGCTCATGGTGACGCGCGACCCCAAGACCCAGGAACCGGACCTGCCCTTGCGCCTGGCGGCCGAGCGCGACCTGCGGATCGCCGCGGTCCACGGGCCCTTTTTGGTCGTGACCAAGACGGTATGGGGTACCGACCCGCTGGAGAAGATCCGTCGCGGCGTGGACATGTGCCGCGCCTTCGGTGCCGGCACCCTGATCGTGCACCCCCCCTATCTCTGGGAGCGGGACTACGCCCGCTGGGTGCACGACGAAGCGGGCGCGTTGGCCGCGGAGCTCGGCGTCACCGTGGCGGTGGAGACGATGTTCCCCCGCTGGATCGCCGGACGGCGCCTGCGCGTGCACCGCTGGGTCGAGCCCACCGAGCTCCTGGAGGCCTGCGACGCCGTGGTCCTCGACACCAGCCACGTCACCGTGGCGCGCCGGGACGTGCTCGAGTGCTTCGACCTGCTGCTGCCCAAGCTGGTGCACATCCACCTGTCCAACAACAACGGCGACGGACGCGACGGGCATCTCGAGCTCGAGCGCGGGATCCTGCCGATCGAGCGCATCCTCGACCGTATCCGCCGCGCCCGCTATGCCGGAGCGGTATCTCTGGAGCTCAACGTCAACGCCTACCTCGACCGCTTCGAGGATCTCGTGGCGATGCTGCGCCGCAACCGCGAGCTGATGGAACGCCACCTCCACAAGCGCCGCGTCGCCAAGGGTCTGCCCCGTACGGCTCGGGAAGAGGCGCCGCAACGGCGGTAGCCTGGCGCGCGATGCGTCGCAACACGTGGATCGCGTTGGCCCTGCTGATGGCGGCGATCGCCGTCGCCGGCACCATCAGCGTGCTGCACCTCTACTCGCTCACCCGCTGACGGTGCCCTTCAACGGCGCAGCAGGTTGGCGTCGAGCATCTGCTGGATCCGGTCCCGTACCCGGTCCGAGAGGTCGAACACGAGCATCGCGTCCTCAGCCGCATCCTCCGGATAACCCCCGAGATCGACGGGCTCGCCGAACTCGATGATCCAGCGCGACGGCAGCGGCACGAGCCCGAGCGGACCGAGCAGGGGGAAGGTAGGCGTCACCGGGAAGTAGGGGAGCCCGAGCAGGCGGGCCAGGACCTTGATGTTGCCGATCATCGGGTAGGCCTCCTCGGCCCCCACTATCGCCACCGGGATCAGCGGCACCCGCCGCCGCAGCGCGAGCTCCATGTAGCCGCCCCGCCCGAAGCGCTGGAGCCGGTAGCGGTTCGCCCACCCCTTGCCGACGCCCTTGTATCCCTCCGGGAACACCCCCATGAGCTCCCCGCGGTCCAGCAGCGCATCGGCATCCTCGTCGCAGGCGACGACGTTGCCCGCCTTGCGGGCGAGGTGCGACACCACCGGAGAACGCCACACGAGGTCGGCCCCCACGCACCGCAGCGGGCGATGGGCGGGATGGTGGCGGGCGACCGCGTACTGCAGCATCACCGCGTCCAGCGGCAGGGTGCCCGAGTGGTTGGCGACGAGCATCGCCGGGCCCTGCGCCGGCACGTGCTCGAGCCCGAGGGTGCGCACGCGGAAGTAGCGCTCGTAGAGGGGGGCGGCCAGCGGCAGCAGCACCGAACGGTGGAGATCGGGGTCGTAGCCGAGATCGTCGACGTGGTAGTCGCCCGCCGCCCTCCGCCGCACGAAGGCGGCGATGCCCGACAGGATCGATACGGCCCTCTCCCGTGCGCCTGCCTCGCCCGCAGGTGCCGGCGCAGACGCCGTCTGCGGACGCGCGTGGACCCGGCAGTAGCCGCTCTGGTCGATCGCGTAGTTGCGGCATGGTCTCCCGCTGGAGGTCGTCGCGCGGCAGCGCTCGGGGCGAGCCCGCGACGGCGCGTGCTCGATCGGGATCACCTCCGCCTCGGGTCTCACACCGTGCTCCCGTGCAGGCGCGCGTCGCGACGACGCCACAGGTACTCGAACAGCTCTCGCTCCCACGACGGGTGTTCGTCGTCCATCACCGGCTCGCCGCCCGTGCGGTGGTCGCGGAAGTCGGCGAGCGCCTGCTCGGTGGTGAAGCGGGGAGCGAAGCCCCACGCCTGCTTGGCCCGGCGGGTGTCGAGCACCCGGCCGTACATGATGAAGCGCAGCTGATCGATCGGGAAGTCGACGAGGTCGAGCTCGCGCAGCAGCACCGCTACCGGCTGAGCGGCCGGCAGCAGCAGCGGCAGCTGTACCCGGCCGAGCCTGCGGATCGCCTGGGACAGGTACAGCACCCCGTCGCCGGCGACGTTGAAGATGCCGGTGACGTCGCCGAGCGTGACGTCGACGAGGGCTCGGACCGCGTCCTGCTCGTGCAGGAGCTGGAGGCGCGGGTCGTAGCCGAACGCGGTCGGCACCACCGGCAGCGAGAGGTAGTCGCAGATGCTGGTGGATACGGTCGGCCCCACGATGTTGCCGGTGCGCAGGATGGCGAGGGCGACGTCGGGCCGGCGGCGGCCGAAGTCGCGCGCGTAGGTCTCGGCGTCGGCGCAGTCCTTGCCGTAGCCGGTCAGCGATCCCGCCGTGGGGGCATGGCTTTCTGGTACCAGCGACGGATCTCCCGCGGCGTAGCCGTAGACCGCCGCCGAGGACTTCATGACCACCCGCCGCACGTACCCGGAGCGCTGGGCCGCCGCCAGCAGCTGCATCGTGCCGATCACGTTGTTCTCTTTCATCTGGGCCCGGCCCCCGAAGCGCGCCGGCTCGGATGCGATGTTGGTGTGCACCACGGTGTCGGCCCTGGTCGCCTCCAGCACCCGGGCCACGAGCGGGTTGCAGATGTCGACCCTCACGAACTCGAGCCCCGAGATTCCCACCGGGGGCTCGTGGAGATCGACGCCGATCAGGGCCTCGACCCGCTCGTCGCGCTCCAGCGCCTTGGCGAGGCGCAGACCGAGGAAGCGCGACACCCCGGTAATGAGGATCCGCCTACCGGCGCCCATGGGCCCAACCCTATCCCCGCCGGCCCGGGCCGCTCAGCGCAGCGTCGGGCCCACGATCGCGGTCGATCCGGCTCCGGCCCGCAGCTGGGCGGCGGCATCGCCCTGGTTCACTGCCAGCGACAGGTGACGGTAGGAGTCCTCGACGAGCACGAACCCGCCGGCCTCGACCTCGTAGAAGGCGCGCGCCAGGGGAACGTTGATGCGATGCCCTTCGAGCCGCACCTCGAGGCGCTCGGCCTTGTCCAAGCCGACCTCGGCGAGCAGGTCCCACCCAAGGTTCAGCTGCAGGTTGCCGAAACGGTCGACCTGTAGCACCTCGGCGTGGAGGTGGTCGTCGTGGACCCACGCCGTGGGGATCTCGAGCGGGACGAGGTCGCCGGGATCGAGCTCGGGCCCGAGCTCGGTGACGTCGACCCCGTTGGCGACGTGGGCCGCAGCCGGAGCAAAGAGGTCGCGTCCCTGGAAGGTGCGCGATACCGGCGTCAGCAAGAAGCGCTCGTCGGTTATCTCCACCGCCCTGACGATGTCGCCGGCGCTGCGGGCCGCAGGGATCATGAGGCCGTTGTCCGGCCCGATGAACACGTCCCCCCACGAGCACTGCAGCGCGACCGCTCGCCGGTCCGAGCCGACGGTGGGATCGACCACGCAGAGATGGACACATCCCGGCAGGAACGGCAACGTCTGTTGCAGCACGACCGCCCCGTGGGCGATGTCCTGGCGCAGGATGTTGTGGTGGACGTCGATGATGCGCACGTCGGGAGCGATGTTCACCATGACGCCGTGGCACACGCCGACGAACTCGTCCTCGAGCCCGTAATCGGACAGGAAGGCGATGACGTCGCGCCGGTTCCCGGTACGCGTCCGTTCGGCCATGACCGCTACTTCGCCTTGCGCTGCCAGCGGGTCTTCTTGAGCATCTTGCGATGCTTCTTCTTGCGCATCTTTTTGCGGCGCTTCTTGACCAGCGATGGCACCTTCGCCCTACCTCCTCACACCGAACCGTGCGGCAACGACGTGCCGCATCTCACTCCGTGCCGAACAGCTGCCTGAGATCGACCGGCCCCCGGGACCGTCCGGACGTGTCGATCCGTATCGACCCGAGCCTGAGGCCGCGCACCCCTTCGGACACGGGCGACACCATGCGCAGTATCTCCTCGGCGGCATCGAACTCCAAGACCCCGATGCCGGGGCAATGCCCGCACCCATCCTCCATCCCCACGACGAGCCCGTCGAGCAGCGCGAGGTCGAAGCCCGGCGGCAGCGACGGCATGAACACCGTCGGCTTGACCCGCCAACGCGACACCCCGGGGGCGAAATACGCGGCGAAACGTTGCTCGCGATAGGTGACGCGGTCCTCGACCGAGCGGGCGGGCACGTCGTCGCCGACCGGTATCTCGTGAACCTTGGCGGTGGTGAAGCGGCGGGCGATGCCGAGCAGCGGCTCGAGCTCGCCGCCGCGCTGGAAGCCGACGACGTGGTCCGGGCGCACCATGTCGAGTTTGTGGAACTTGAGCCGCTGGCCGGCGAGCCCCGCCACGAGCCCGGTGGTATCGACGACCACGAGCTCCGCACCCTCGTTGCGGGCCCGAGCCACGAGCTTGGCGGTCCCGGTCACCAGCGACAGCGAATGCCCGCGCGGCGACACCGAGCCGACGAAGGCGAGGGCATCGGTTCTCAGCACGTCGCGCTCGAGGTCACCGGCATGGCGCACGTGACGCAGGCCGACCGTGGTCGGGGGGCCGACGGTCGATTGCCCGACATCGGCATCCACGATCGCAGTGGCCAACCCGGCGGCATGGGCCCGGCGTGCCAGCTCGAGCCCGAAGGTTGTCTTGCCCGTGTCGATCCCGCCCAGCAGGGTCACCACCCCCGGCTCGGCGAGGACACGGGGCATGACCTCAGCCGGATCCACGGGGAGGTCCCGGCTCCGGCAAGGGCCCCCGGCGTCCGGGGGCGACGCGCGACTCACAGGTCATGCTCGAAGCGTAAGTGAGGAGGAACGCCGGGCCGGGGAGCGAGTGGGTCAGCCGGCGTCCATGTAGCGCTGCTCGAGATAGCGCCGCAGGTCGTCGGGGCGTATGCGGTAGCCGCGCCCGACCCGCACCGCCGGCAGCTCGCCCGCCTTGATGATGCGGTACACGGTCATCGTCGACACGCGCAGCGACCGGGCAACCTCGGCGACCGTAAGGAAGCGCCCGAAGGGGTGGGGTTCCGAGGCCGGGCGCAGGGGATCCATAGCCCGGCCAGTATAGCAACGGCCCTGCGACCTCCCCGGGCCGGGCTCACCCGCCGGCGATCACCTCGGCGATCAGGGTCCACGCCGGCTCGTAGAGGGCCGGGGGGCGATTGTCGTCCATCGGCACGATGACCACGTCGCGCCCCTCGCCCCACGCCACCGCCAGCGCCGGGTCGTTGATGTCCATCACCGCCACCGCCGGGATCCCCCGGGCCAGGGCGGCGCCGACAAAGCCGTGGTCGCCCAGGACGATGTCGGGGCGGGGATCGGCCTCGAGCAACGCCTCCATGTAGGCCGCCGAGTGCGTGTGCTTGAGCGCTCCCCAGTCCGCCAGACATCCGACGCCGCCGACGTAGCGCACCTCACAGTGCCCCCGCCCCAGCGGCAGTGCTTCGCCCTCGCGCGGGCGCAGCACCTTGCCTCCGGCGTCGCGGTAGGCGTCGACGATGCGCCCGTAGGTCTCGAGCATCCCGGTGGGGTGGCCGGTCGCCGCCACCAAGGAGGCGCCGCGCGCGGCCTCGCGCGCGAGCCGCCGTCCCGCCGCCAGCAGACCGGCGATCGTGCGGTCGGGATCGATGTCGTCGTGCCCGTCACGCCGGTCCACGGCCGCCGAGCAGCCGGTGAGGCTGGACACGAAGCCGAGGACCTCCTCCACGCTGCGCCCGGCGGCACCCGGCAGCCCGAAGGCATCTTCGGGCTCCCCGGCCACCAAGGCTTCGATCTTGGCCAGCATGTTGCTGCGGCTATGCGAGCGATGAGGGCCCGTGATGCCGGCGCGCACGAGCGCGTCCTTGACCTCGTCGAGGCGGTGGGGATCCATCCCCGCCGATGTTAGTGGAAGGGGTCACCGGGCCGTCCGGCCGCGGCCGGTAACGTGGCCGCTAGCGATGCCACGGAGGGAACGATGACGATGCAGAGGTTCTCCTTGAGCGGCAAGGTCGCCCTGGTGAGCGGCGCATCACGCGGCATAGGGCGCGCGATCGCCGAGGCCTTCGCCGAGGCCGGCGCCGACGTCGCACTGGCGGCACGCAGCCTCGACGCGCTGCACGAGGTGGCCGAGCAGGTGCGGGGGCACGGGCGCCGGGCCCTCGTGCTGCCCACCGACGTCACCCGACGCAGCGAGATCGAGGCGATGGTCGGGGCCACGGTCGATCGCTTCGGACGGCTCGACGTGCTCGTGAACAACGCCGGAGGGACCTCATTCAGCGTGCCGCTGCTCGACCTCAGACCCGACGGCTGGGACAAGGTGATACGCCTCAACCTCGACGCGGTGTTCCACGCCACCCAGATCGGCGCGCGCGCGATGGCAGCCGGGGACGGCGGCTCGATCATCAACATGGCCTCGGTCGCCGGCGTGCAGGGGGCGCCGATGCTCTCCTACTACTCGGCCGCCAAGGGCGGGGTCAACCTGTTCACCAAGGCCGTGGCCAAGGAGCTGGCGACCGCCGGCATCCGGGTCAACGCGCTGGCTCCCGGTTGGGTCGCCACCGACCTCAATGAGATGCTGCGCGCCGACCCCGAAGCGGAGCAGCGGATCCTGTCCGCGATCCCGATGCGCCGCTGGGGCCGGGTAGAGGAAATCGCCGCCGCGGCGCTGTTCCTCGCCTCGGATGCTTCGAGCTTCATGACCGGGGCCACGCTGGTGGTCGACGGCGGTCAGAGCGCCTGAGCCTCACGGCGAGCAGGCGCCCGTCGCCACCGGCCGCGTCGATGCCTCGCCGCGCCTCACGTCTCCGGCGATCTGGGCCCCCGTGAGCGCGTAGCCGACGCGCGGATCGGTGGTCGAAGCCGCGAACACCATGCCGGCGACGCCGCCGTCCGGCAGCACGAAGGGCCCGCCCGAATCCCCCTGCCGCACGGTCGCTCGCAGGGCGTAGATCCGTCTCTCCACCCGCCCGTGCCCGTAGATGTCGCGACCCACCGCCACGAACGGCCCCTGCTGCACCGCCGCCGGGCGGGCGACGAGGCGGCCCCCCGCGTTGCCCGGATAGCCGAGGGTCGCACCGCCGGTGCCGCGTGGCTCGGGTGCGGTCACCAGATGCAGGGCGGGGGCGTCGATACCCGGGGCCCGCAGCACGGCGACGTCGGTGCGGGGATCGAACAGCACCACCCGTGCGGGACGCCCGGCGCCACCCGGCGCTTCGACCGTCACGCCGCGATGGCCGCCGGATACGACGTGGGCGTTGGTGACCACCACCCCCGGGGCCGACACCCAGCCGCTGCCGAGCTTGGTCCCGCCGCACCCCGGAACCACGATCCGCACGGTGGAGGCATCCGCGGCCCGGACGGCGCGGCGGGCCACGGCCCCCGCAGGCAGACGCACCGGCGAACCGACCGGGCGCGGCAGATCGGCGAAGACCTGGGGGAAGCCGGCGGTATCGAGGTAGTCGTTCAGGGCGGTGAGCAGGTCGGGTGGAGGCGGCAGGTGGCGGTCCTCCCACGCCAGCACCTCGCTGTTGCCGAGAGCGCGGGCGACCCCGGGGAAGGGGCCGTGCGACAGCAGCGACCCGACGAGCCAGTAGGCGAACAGGACCAGCACGACGCCGAGCAGCGCCCCGAGACCGGAGTCCACGAGCCCCAGGTGCAACCGCCGGGCGAGGCTGCCGAAGCGGTGCCCGACCACGACGCCTACCGTCTGGCCGAGCGACAGGCACACGAGCACCACCAGCAGGGCGACCAGCGCGGCCAGCAAGGGCCGCTGGGGGGGCAGCAGGGACGCCACCACCGGACCCACCACGGCGCCGGCCACGAGTCCCGCCACACCCCCGCCGAGCTCGAAGGTCTGGCCGAGGAATCCACGCGCCAGCCCGCGCACGGCGGCGAGCGCGGCGAGCGCGAGGACCACGACGTCGGCCAGGTTCACGCTTCTGCTCCGCCGGTCATGAGCCGGCCATCAGTCGATACCGAGGCCGGTCTGCATCGCCCTGAAGGTGAGACCGAAAGCGATCAGAGCGGCGATCCCGAAGACCAGCCACGGCAACCCGCGCGCCCGGTGAGCGAAGCGATGGGCGTACACGAGCACGATGATCGGGAACAGCCCGCCGTAGGCATAGTGCAGCCAGCCCGGCCCGTTGGAGTGAGGCCTGTGTCCGGCGAGGAAGAGCACTCCCCCGAGCACGATCTGCACGCCGAGCACGACCTGGACGGCGGCCACCAGGCGCCAGAAGCCGTCGCCCGGGGCGCGATCCAGCAGCAGGCCCCCGAACGCCCAGCCCGCCATTGCCAGGAACCCCGCGGGCACGACGAAGCCCAGCACCTCGTGCGCCCGCACGACCACGTCCATAGCAGCTGAAGGTTACCGACAACCCGGGCTCAGGCCGCCAGCGCGCTGAGCCGGGGCAGGCACGCTTCGAGCACGCGCTCCACCGACGCCTCGATCGTGTGCAGGTGGGGGCTCGACACCTCGGTGGGATCGGCATCCTCGAGCCACTGCCCGGGCACCACCTCGGGATGTCCCGCCATCTCCGCGAAGTGGATCGTCCATATCTTGGGCACCACCGTGTCGTACTGGTAGCCACCCCCTCCGGTGGCCACCCAGCGGCCTTCCGCCACGTTGCGATGCACGCAGTCGTGGATCATGCGCGCCATGTGCGGATAGGCCCGCATCGTGAGCGAGAGGTTGGCGAGAGGGTCGCCGTGGTGCGTGTCGGCACCCAGCTGGGTGACGATCAGGTCCGGAGCGAAGGCTTCGGTGACCGCGAACAGAACCTTGTCCAGCGCCCACAGGTAGTCACCCTCGCCGGTAAAGGGAGGCAGCGGCACATTGATCGCGGTCCCGGCGGCGTCGCCGCTTCCGGTCTCGTTCTCGAAGCCCGTGCCGGGGTAGAGGTAACGGCCCGACTGATGCAGCGACACCGTCGCCACCCGGGGCTCGTCGTAGAAGATCCACTGCACCCCGTCGCCGTGGTGCACGTCGACGTCGAGGTACACGATCCGCCAGTCCGGGCGCATCCGCAGCACCGCAGCGATCGCCGCCGCCGGATCGTTGTAGATGCAGAAGCCCGATGCCTCTCGGCGGCGGGCGTGGTGCAACCCGCCGGCGGGGTTGAAGGCGTGCACTGCGCGACCCGACACGACGAGCTCGGCCGCCACGATCGACGCCCCGCACACGGCCGCCGATGCCCCGTGCATGTCGGGGAAGATCGGATCGTCGGGCGTGCCGAGACCGAAGGGCAGCCCGAAGCTCGGATCGGCGAGACCGGCATCGATGTCCCGGATCGCCCGCACGAGATCGGGATCGTGCACCGCGGTTATCTCGGCCTCGGTCGCGGGGCGCGCCGGCACTTCGAACACCTCCGGCACCTCGGTGAGCCCCAGCGCCCGCAGGTTGTCGTAGGTGAGCAGCACCCGTTCGGGTCGCAGGGGATGCGATCCTCCGAAGTCGTAGGCGCGCGCAATGTCGTCGACCACCACGAGCGCCACCCGGGGTTCCCCGACGCGCAGCAGGGCATCCCCCGCCCCCGCCGCGCTCACAGCACCAGTCCCATGACGACGCAATCCCAGATGTCCCCGTTGCGCCGCCGGTAGTGGCGCCTCAGATAACCCTCGCGCTCGAAGCCGAAGCGTTCGTAGAGCTTGATCGCCCGCTCATTGTGAGGCCACACCTGCAGCGTCACCTTGTAGACACCGGCCCGGCGCGCCCATCCGAGCGCCGCCGCCAGCAGCGCCGAACCCACCCCGCGCCCGCGCTCCGGGCGCGCCACGAACATCCCCAGCTTGCTGAGACCGTCCCCCAGCATCGAGGCGACGCCGATCACGTCACCGTCGCGGCTCGCCACGAACATCGCGGAGTGTCCGGAGCCGAGGAACTCCTCCTCCCAGCGCGCGCGCGTCGCGGCGCGGTCGATCGGCGGCTCGGCACCGATGTAGCGGCGCTCGGCCGCCACCTCTTCGAGGAGGTCGAGCGCGGCCTCGAGGTCGTCGCGACGCGCCCGCCGGACCTCGACCCCGCGCGGGCCGGGCGCCCCGGCCGGCGCCGTAGGTCCCCACTGCGGAACGGCTCGGTGGCTCATGGCTGCCTATGATGGCACCGGCGCCAGGGGGTGCTGGCGCGACGACGGAGCCGCGCTGACGAGGAGGGAGCTTGATCGGTCGGGCCTGGCTGTGGGCCGCGCAGAAGCCCGCCGTCGAGCGCATCGTCCGCAACAGCGCGCTGACCCGCCCGGTGGTGGATCGCTTCGTGGCCGGTTCCGATGCCGAGGCCGCGATCCAGGTCATAAAGGAGCTCAACGGCCGCGGTATCGGGGGGATCCTGGACCTCCTCGGCGAGGGCGTCACCGACCCCACGGGAGCCGACGAGGCCGCCGCCAGCTACCTGCGGCTGGTCAAGCGGATCGACGAGACCCGGGTCGACACCACGGTTTCGGTCAAGCTCACCCAGCTTGGGCTCGCCATCGACAAGGGCGCCTGCATCGACCACCTGCGGCGTCTGTGCGCCGAGGCCCAGGTCGCCGGCACGGCGATCGAGGTCGACATGGAGCAGTCGTCCTACGTCGACGACACCCTCGACGTCTTCTCCACCCTGGTCGCCGACTTCCCCGACCTGCGCCTCGCCGTACAGGCGTGCCTGCGGCGTACGCCGATCGACCTCGAGCGTCTGGCGCACCTCAAGCCCCGGATACGGCTGGTCAAGGGGGCCTACGCCGAACCCCGTGAGATCGCCCTTCAGCGTCGCGCCGAGATCGACGCGCAGTTCCGCTTCCTCACGGGTTGGCTCTTCCGCCACGGAACGCACCCGGCGATAGCGACCCACGACCACCACCTGATCTCCCACGCCCGGCTGGTGGCCGAGCGCCTGCAGGTCCCCGACGACGCCTGGGAGGTCCAGATGCTCTACGGGATCCGCCGCGACCTCCAGGCCGCCCTCGCCCGTCGCGGGGTGAAGGTGCGCGTGTACGTGCCCTTCGGCAGCGCCTGGTACCCGTACCTGATGCGCCGAATCGCGGAGCGTCCTGCCAACCTGTGGTTCTTCCTGCGGGCACTCGCCGGCCGCTGACCCGGCCGCTCGCCCGGCGGATACTGGACGCGTGAGCAAGCCCCGCCTGGTGGCGATCATGGGCTCGGGCGAGACCAGCCCGACGATGACGACGGTGCATCGCGACCTCTACGACCGGGTCGGGGGGCCCGGCGTGGTGCTCGACACTCCGGTGGGCTTCCAGCTCAACGCCGATGAACTCGCGGCGCGAGCCATCGAGTACTTCGAGCGCAGCGTGCAGCGCCCCGTGACCGTCGCGTCGCTGCGCGATCCCGCCCGCATGCCGGCGCTGGAACGGGAGCGAGGCCTACGCGCGCTGCGCGAGGCCGCTTACGTCTTCGCCGGGCCCGGCAGCCCGACGTACGCGCTGCGGGCGTGGCGCGACACCCCCGTGCCCGACCTGCTGCGCGACAAGCTGCGTACCGGCGGTTGCATCACCTTCGCCAGCGCCGCGGCTCTGACGCTGGGTGCCTTCACCGTCCCGGTGTACGAGATCTACAAGGTCGGCGAAACGCCCCGGTGGGAGCGCGGCCTCGACCTCCTGGCGGAAGCCGGCCTCGAGGTCGCCTGCATCCCGCACTACAACAACGCCGAGGGCGGGACCCACGACACCCGCTACTGCTACATGGGCGAGCGCCGCCTGCGAATGCTCGAGGCCGAGATGCCCGAAGACGCCTTCATCCTCGGGGTCGACGAGCACACCGCCTGCGTGATCGACCTCGACGCCCGCACCGTGGCCGTAGCCGGGATCGGAGCGGTCACCGTGCGCCGCAACGGCGCGGAGCACCGCCTAGAGAGCGGGACCGAGCTGTCGCTGGACGAGCTGATCCGGCGCGGCCGGGGCGAAGGGCTGACCGAGACCGATCACGCTTTCGCGGTGCCGGCTCCCACACCGCGCGACGCACCTGCGGGGTCGCCGTTCTGGGATGGGGTCGAGAGCCGCGCCGCGGCCTTCGACTCAGCCCTGGAAGCGGGGAGGGTCGACGACGCGGTCGGCGCCTTGTTGGAGCTCTACGACCACCTGTGGAAGTGGTCCACCGAGACCTTCGGGACCGGTGAGATGGAGCGCGCCAAGCAGCTTGCCGCGGAGATGATCGTGCGCCTCGGCGAGCACGCTGCAGCCGGGCCCAAGGACGTGCGCGCCGTGGTAGCGCCGTTCGTACGGGTGTGCCTCGATGTGCGCGCCGGGGCGCGCGCGGCTCGCCGCTACGACGAAGCGGATGCGATCCGCGCTGCGCTGGAAGAAGCCGGAGTCGAGGTGCAAGACACGCCCGAGGGGACCCTCTGGTCGCTGCGCGAGTGACGCGCCGGCGTACGAGTCGGGCCCCAGAAACCTCCGGAGACGCATCCCTCGTGCACTTCCCCACACACGACGGACCGACGCCTTCGGCCTCTGGGGCCCGGTGCGCTCGGGAGCGGAAACCGGCCGGGAACCCGGCCGGCCACCCCGCGAACGGAGCCGAACATAACCACCGCCCGCGCGGCCGTCAATCGCGCATCTCTGCTGGCAGAGAGCCAAAAACGCACGTCAGGGCGTCGCGTTGTTTCTTCGCGACCCCCGGGCCTCAGCACGTGCAGAACGCCGGCACTCCCTCGTTGAGCAGGCAGCCGTAGAGCTCGTGGAAAGCCATCGCCGTCCGCTCCCAGGAGAACGGACGCGCCCTGCGTGTGGCTTCGGTGCGCATCCGTTCGGCGACGCCGGGGTCGGCGACGATCGCTTCGATGTGCCGCGCGAACAGCTCGGGATTGCGGCTGTCCACGAGGTAACCCGACACACCGTCGGCAACGATGTAGGACAGTCCTCCGACGGCGGTGCCGACCACCGGCGTGCCGCACGCCTGCGCCTCGAGCGCGGTGAGGCCGAAGGATTCCGAATGGGAGCAGACCGTGAGCACGTCTGCCGCTCGGTAGTACAGCGGCAGACGTTCGTGGGGCTGGGGGCCCACCAGCCTCAGATCGCGCCCGAGGCCCAGTTGCTCACCGAGAGCACGCAGGCGCCGCACCTCGCGCTCGCCTCCGTCGCCGCTCGGCCCCCCGGCCACTACCAACGTCACCGGCGTACCCAGACGAGCGCGCAGCGCGGCGGTCGCCCGGACCGCCAGCTCGAGCCCCTTGAGTGGTTGGATGCGGCCGACGTAGAGCAGCACGGGTCCATCGCCGAGGCCGAGCGCGGCGCGGGCCCGGGTACGGTCACCCGGGTAGAAGGTGGCGTGGTCGACGCCGGGATGGATCGTCTTGATCCTGTCGTGCTGCGCCCCGTAGAGGCACGCGAGCTGTTCGAACTCGGCATCGGTGGAGGCGATCAGCACGTCCGCAGCGGCGATCACCCGCTCCTCGCCGTCGATCCGGCTGTCGGGCTCGGGAGCATCCCCGGGAGCCAGCGACGCGTTCTTGACGCGGGCGAGGCTGTGGTGCGAGTGCACGAGGGGGACGCCGAAAGCGCTCGCCAGCGCCACCCCGGCGAGGCCGGACTGCCAGTAGTGCGAGTGGACCACGTCGTAGGCGGCGTGCTCGCCTATCGCGAACGCTCGCACCCCTGCCACGAAGCGATCGATGAAGCGCGTGAGCTCGTGCTTGGGCAGGGGGTCGAGCGGCCCGGCCGGCACCGACACGACCCTCACGCCGGGCCCGATACGGCTCACCGGACTGCCGGGACCTGCAGCGCGGGTGAAGATGTCCGTGGCCACACCGCAGCGGGCCAGGGCGGCCGCCACCCGTCGCACGTACACCGTCATCCCCCCCGCATCCCCGCTGCCGGGTTCCAGTAGGGGCGAGCAGTGATAGGCGAGCACCGCCACCCGTCGCACCGAGCGCTCGGGCATCACCGCACTCCCTTCAGGATTCTCACGTTGTTGAGCGGCACCGGCTCGGAACCGAGCTGGTACTTGTAACGCTCCGGGCCGCGCAGGAGGTCGAAGACCCGCAGCCCCTCTGCGATGCTGCGCTTGACAAGCTCCGACACGAGAACGAGACCCGGTGAGATCTGCCGTGCCGCGGGGTCGAATGCGGAGTTGTACAGGTAGTAGGTGCCGTTGAAGACGAACCCGAACGTCGCCGCGAGCGCCCGCCCCCGCACCTCGAGGAGGTCCAGACGCAGCCAGCCCTCGATCAAAAAGGCGCGCGCGACGTCCTCGAAGAAGCGGGCCACTTCTCCCTGCAGGAAGCTCCCCTTCTCACCCTGGGCGGCGCGATGCAGGTCGAAGAAGGCCTGCAAATCGTCCTCCAGCGAGCCGGCGTCCGCCGTTCGCACCACCGCGTCGGGATGGGAGCCGAACAGCCTGCGGCGTTTGCGCCGCAGCTCGTGGCGATGCTTGGCGCCGAGCCCGGCGAGGTACTCGTCCCACGAAGCCGGCAGCACCAGGATCGCGGAGGTCTCCTCCTGATCCAGCGTGAATGCGAAGCCTGCCCTGTCGCACACGTCGACGAGGGATTCGGCGAACCCCAGCGGGACCGGGAGGTTGTGGGCGTCGAGCTCGTCCCACGGCTCCGGCGTGGTCGAGAGCCAGTCGACGAGCCACCGGGCCGCCGCGGGCCGCGTCTCGGCCGCACAGATCGGACCGATGTAGTCGGTGAGGTCGATCCCTCCCACGAAGCGCAGCACCCGGGCGCCACCCTCGAGCGTTCGGTACAAGGGGATGATCGCCTCGGCGTCGGGGTTCCCCACGTTGAGCACCAGCAGTTCCTTCCCCGCGCCGAACGCCTCCCACCACAGAGCGTGCCACCGGCGAGTGGCGAAAACGTGACGATCCGGATCCAGCGCCAGCAGCCGGTCCCACCGGCCGGAGGCGAACGCGGCCGGATCGCGCACCACCTCCACCCGCGGGGTCATGGTTGCAGCCACGCTAGCGGAAACCGCGTCTACGACGGCGCTGTTCCCGCTCGAGCGCGGCCGGGGAGGGGTTGACGGGGATCCGGAGCCGGGGGAAACGCCGGAGCTCACGGCGCTGCCGCGGACCCGACGCCGGGTGGGGGTGAAGAGGGGTGTGCCCCGGATCCCCGTCAGACCGAACCTGGTTCGCCCCCGGTGCCGCCGTGCGCCGCGCCGCGGGCCTCGGCATCGTCCTCGCCGAGGAACGAGCGATAGGTCTCGATCAGTGCCTGCTTCTGGCGGTCGTTCAGCGCCGGGTCCTTGAGGATCTCGGACACGACGTCATGGGTGCGTTGGTGATCGAGAAGACCTGCCTGCTCGTAGAGCGTCTCCGCCGAGATCCGCAAGGCGCGCGCGATCCGCTGGAGGATCTCGGCGGAAGGCTTGCGCAAGCCCCGCTCGATCTGCGACAGGTAGGGGTTGGAGATGCCGGCGAGATCGGACAGCTTGCGCAGCGACAGGCGCGCGGCGCGGCGCTGCTCCCGGATGAAGGAGCCGAGCTCCGGTAGCCTCATGCCCGAGTACGGCAACGCCTCTTCCTCCCTGTCGCTCTCTGCTAGCAACCATAAGACCCCCGTTTAACTGTTGCAAGCAGAAGGCAGTCCGGTCCACTGCGCGCAGGGGTGCGCGCTTCAGTCCGCGGCCCGATCTGCCGAAGGTTGTTCAAGGGCAGCTACTAGTAAGGGGAGCGGCAGGCGATGTGGCGAACAAACGGGGTCGGGCGGCCACGTGCGGTGGACGCGCTCCTCGCCGTGTTCGCGCTCGCTTCCCTCGTCACCTTCACCCTCCTGATGCGCAACGGAGGCGATCTGCGCGCCCGGCTGGGGGCCGGGATCGGCGCCGCCGGACCGCCTCGGGGGCACTCGGCGACGATCGTGCTGTCGAGCCCCACACCTTCTTCGGCGCCGGCATCCGGGCGCCGGTCACGCTCCGCGACCGCGGGGGGCCCGCAGGTCCTGGCCACGGCGGCGCGGCGCAGCGCTCCCGGCTCGATCGCACACGCGGTGTCCCTCGTCCGTCCGGACGCGCGCGGCCGCTCCGCCCCGCATCACACCGGCACAAATCGTCATCCGGCTACCACGGACCGGCGAGCCGGCGAGCGTCACCGGGGCCACGATCGCGCCCGTACCGCCGGGCGCACGGAGGCGCGCGGGGTACCAAGGCTCGCACGGAGGAACACCTCCGGACCACACCCGAGCCATGGGGTCCACCCCGCGCACCCGGGCCACCCCGCACATCCGGCACACCCAGAGCACCCGGTCCACCCGGTCCATCCGGCCCACCCCGCACATCCGGCACACCCAGAGCACCCGGTCCACCCGGTCCATCCGGCGCAC
>CADDZG010000016.1 GCA_902812355.1 Actinomycetota bacterium
GTGTCCGCCTAGCGGCGCCGGGAACCATGTCCCCGCGTCGCGGTCACCCGATCTTCGCCGCGCTGTACGATCCGCTCGGCGCGCCCCTGGAGCGGCGCGTCCTCGCGGAGCGGCGGGCGGCTCTGGTGGCCGACCTCGAGGGCGACGTCCTCGAGGTCGGGGCCGGCACCGGCGCGAGCCTCGCCCATTACCGGCGCGCCCGCCGGGTCGTTGCGAGCGAGCCGGACCCTGCGATGCGCGCGCGGATCGCACCCAAGGCGCGCGCCGCTTCGGTGCCGGTGGAGATCGAGGATGCCGCCGGAGAGGCCCTGCCGTACCCCGACGCCCGCTTCGACGCGGTCGTGTTCATGTGCGCGCTGTGCTCGGTCGGAGATCCGGCCCGGGCCCTTGCGGAAGCGCGGCGCGTGTTGCGGCCTGCGGGTCGCCTCGTGGTGCTCGAACACGTGCGCGGCACGGGCTCCCTGGGGGCATGGCAAGACCGCCTCACGCCGCTATGGCGCCGGCTGGTGGCCGGTTGTCACCCCAACCGCGACACGGTCGCGGCGGTCGAGGCCGCCGGTTTCCGCTTCCTGTCGCTCGAGGTCTTCGATCCCTTCCCTCGCTGGGTTCTGACCCGTCCCCTGATCGCCGGAGTGGCGTCCGCGGAGCCCGGGTGAGGGGCCGGAGGTGCGGGCGCGCGCGGCCGGGAACGGTTGCGGCCTGCGGGTAGACTCTGCGCCGTCGGGCGCGTAGCTCAGTGGGAGAGCGCCGTCTTCACACGGCGGAGGTCGCTGGTTCGATACCAGCCGCGCCCACCCCTAGAGGCGTCACGCGGTCTCAGAGGTCGATCTCGGTGCCGGCCCCCGCGTCCGCAGCGGCCTCGAGCACCAGGGCCGCGGCTGCAGCGTCCTGGACGGCGACGCCCACCGAGCGGTAGAGCGTCAGCTGTTCGGGAGTGGTGCGTCCCGGCGCCTGCCCCATCACGATCTCGCCGATCTCCGCATGCACGTGGTCGGGCGTCATGAGACCCGCGGCGATCGGCTCCAGGAGGTCGTTGGCACCCGAGGGGAAGGGGGCCAGCGCGGCGGCGCGCGACTCCACCACCACGAGCGCGTCGACGACGGTCGCGTCGTCGACCTCGCGCCCCTGCGGATTGAAGCCGACCGAGTTGACATGCGTGCCCGGCCGCAGCCACCGGCGCCTGACCACCGGCTCGACGCTGTGCGTGGCGGCACACACGACGTCGGCCTGCGAGCAGGCCTGTTCCCACGTATCCACCGCCCGGATCTCTGCCTCGAGCTCGGGACCGAGCTCGTCGGCGAGCGCCTCTGCCTTGCTGCGGTCGCGGCCGGCGACCAGCACGCGCTCGAAGCCCCGCACCCTCGTCACGGCGCGAGCATGTGCCCGGGCCTGCACGCCCGTGCCCACAAGCGCCAGGATGCGGGCGTCGGGGCGCGCCAGGAGCCGGGTGGCCAGCGCCGATCCGGCAGCGGTCCGAGCCGCGGTGACGGCCGAGCCGTCCAGCAGCGCCACCGGCCGGCCGGTACCGGGATCGAAGCAGACGACCACCGCCTGGTGCGTCGGCAGGTCGCTCCCGGCGTTGCGCGGGTAGACCGTCACCAGCTTGGCCATCAGCGATCCGGCGGCCGGCGCGTGAGCCGGCATCGCCGCCAAGAGCCCGTCGTGCTCCTCGACCGTCGCCGCCACCCGGTTGGGCACCGAGGCGCGGCTTGCGCTGAGGTCGGCCATGACACGGGCCAGCGCGTCGATCAGGGCATCGAGATCCAGCAGCCGTTCGACGTCGGCGCGCCCGAGGATCAGCACCCGGCGAGCCTACCGGCCGGCCCGCACCGCGCCGGTCGGGCGCGCCGGCGCGGTTGCGGGTCAGGCCGTTCGGGCGAGGGCGATCAGACAGAGCATCGAGTGGCAGGCGTTGGCCGCCAGCCATGCGGTGATGCCGGCGGGATCGTAGGCGGGGGCGACCTCGACGCAATCGAGTCCCACGAAAGCGATGCCGGTCAGAGCCTCGAGGTAGGCGAGCGCTTCCGCGCTGTTCGGCCCTCCCACCTCCGGAGTTCCGGTGCCGGGAGCAAAGGCGGGATCGACGAAGTCGATGTCGAAGGTGAGGAACGCCGGCTGCTCGCCGGTGACCCGCCGGGCGAGCTCGCCGAACGCATCCGGGCCGAGCGCGCGCAGCTCGCGCCACGGCAGGCAACGCAGCCCCAGCCGCTCCGGTTCGGCTTCGTCCTCGGCTCCGTACAGGGTCCCGCGCATCCCGGCCTGGAGCGAGCGCGCCGGGTCGATCAGGCCTTCCTCGAGGGCGCGCCGGAACACGGTGCCGTGGAAGTAGCGCAGGCCGTAGTACGAGTCCCACACGTCGGCGTGGGCATCGAGGTGCACGAGCCCCAGGGGACCGTGGACCGCCGCCGCCGCCCTCAGCTCGGCAAGGGTCACCGAGTGATCGCCGCCGAGGCACAACGGCACCACGCCGGCTTCGTGCAGCGGGCGCAGGTAGGACGCGACGCGCTTCAACGTCTCGACCACGTCGCCCGGGGCGGTGGGCGCATCGCCGTGATCGACGATGCTGAGGTGCTCGGTGACGTCGAGCTTGAGCGCCGGCGAATAGGGTCGCAGGAGGATCGAGGCGCTGCGGATCGCCTCGGGCCCGAAGCGCGCTCCGGACCGGTAGGACACGGCGTCGTCGGTCGGAATCCCCACCACTGCGACGTCGACCTCTTCGGTCGTCTGCACGTAGGGCAGACGCATGAACGTACGCGGCCCGCTGTAGCGGGGGGCGTCGTCGCTGTCGGCCGGACGGTACCGGGGGCCGGTCACCGTGCACTCCCCAGCTCCAGGGCCACGGCCCGGCAGGGGGCGCCGTCGGCGTCCCCTCCGAGCCTCACCGGCAGCAGGCACACGAGCGGGTCGAAGTCGATCGCCGAGAGATTGGTGAGGTTCTCGGCGATGATGCCGCGCGCGTCTGCGACCAGGTGATGGCAGGGGAACCCGGAGGGCTCGGCGGGATCGGTCTCGTCGAGGCTCAGCGCATCGATCCCCACCGTTCGCACGCCGGCCCCGAGCATCCGGGCGCAGGCGCGCTCGTCGAGGAAGGGGTGATCGAGGTAGGCGGGGGTCCCCCAGAAGCGTTCCGACCACGCCGTGTGCAACAGAACGATCGCGCCGGGCAGCCCGGAGATGGTGTCGAGGTGTGGCTCGATGTGTTCGGTGGTGATCGGCCGGCGCGCTCCGACGGCGGTGCAATCCACCACCACGCCGGGCCCGACGAAGAGCTCGAGCCCGCAGCCCTCGAGCCGCGGACCGTCGGCATCGAAGTGGTAGGGCGAGTCCACGTGGGTCCCAGACTGCGAGCCGATCCTCAGCGACAGCAGGTTGAACCCCTGTTGCGCGATCGTGGCCGCGACCTCCAGGCGCGGCACCGGGTCCCCCGGGTACACCTGGGTGGCGTCGTCGAGGACGACCGAGAGATCGACGATGCGCGTCACGGCCGGCACCGCGTTCATGGCGTCACCACGGTGAAGGGGTCAGCACCCAGAACACCACCGCCTCTTCGCTCTGCGACGGGTTGCGCCACGTGTGCGGATCGCGTGGTGAGAAGGTAAGGGAGTCTCCGGGCCCCAGACGATAGACGTCGCGCCGCACCACGACCTCGAGCCGGCCGGCGACGACGTGCACGAATTCCGCGTCGGAGTTCAACGAGTAGAGCTCGTCCCCGCCTCCGCCCCCCGGCGCGATGTGCGACTCGATCACCTGGATGCGGCTGTCCGAGTCCGGGCTCAGGAGGTACTCGGTGACGCCGACGCCTCCGAAGTTGATGCGCGGGCGCTCCGAGCGCCGGACGAGATCGGTGCGCGACGCCTCGAACAGCGACCCGATGCGGATCCCGAGCGCGTCGCAGATGTTGACCAGCGACGCAACCGAGGCGGAGGTGAGGTCCCGCTCGAGCTGGCTGAGGAAGCCCTTCGTGAGCCCGGTCGCGGCCGCCAGCTGGGCGATCGACAGGCCGCGCGCCTGGCGGGCGGCCCTGAGACGGCCTCCGATCGCCGCGGGACCCGACACCGTCACCGCGGCGGTGCGCCGCCGTCGCAGCGTCTCCGACGCACCTGCAGGCTGGGAACCTGCCAACCGTCCTCCTCCCGGGTCCGCAGCTCGCCGCCGAGTCACGATCCCACCTTGACATCCCTGGACTCGTTCTATATTTGTAAACATCGATCGCCGATTGTCAACGGTAGCCCGAGGACGGGGGTGCCGGGGGTGGATGGGAGCCGGCAGGTCATGGCCGCAGATGCTCCGCTCGGGGAGCCGGACGCCGAGCTAGCACGGATCCTCGGCGCTGCCCGCGCCGCGGGGATCGCGCTTCCGGCCCTCGGGGGGCTCGCGGTCAGGCTGCTGTGCCCCTCGGCGGCGCGCCCGCCGCTGTCCCGCGGCTACAAGGACATCGACCTTGCCACCCCGGCGCGCCACGCCCGCCGCGCTACCGAGCTGTTGAGCGGCCTCGGCTACCGGCCCGACGAGGCCTTCAACCGGCTCCACGGCCACCAGCGCCTGTACCTGTGGGACCCCGTCAACGCGCGCCGGATCGACGTCTTCGTCGACCGCTTCTCGATGTGCCACGAGCTCGACCTGCGGCCTGCGCTGCGGGAGGGAGCCGCGACCCTGCCGGCGGCCGACCTCCTGCTCACCAAGCTGCAGGTGGTTCAGATCAACGAAAAGGACCTCCAGGACGCGGCCGCGCTGCTGATCGATCTGCCGCTCGAACCGAAGGGGATCGATCCGCAGCGCATCGCCTCGGTGGTGGGCGACGACTGGGGCTGGTGGCGCACCGTCACCGGCAACCTCGGCGTCCTCACCCGCTACGGGACGTCGCTCCCCGAGGAGCTCGGAGGGCGGTTGCAGGAGGCGCTCGAGCGCCTGTCGGGGGAGATCGAGCGGGCTCCCAGGTCTCTGCGCTGGCGCATGCGTGCCCGCCTCGGGGAGCGGGTGCGCTGGTACGAGGAGCCCGAGGAGATCGAAGGCTGATGCGCCTCTTCTACGCCGGTGACGTCCACGGCTCCGAGAAGTTGTGGCGCAAGTTCGTGAACGCCGCCGGGTTCTATCGCTGCGACGTCCTCGTGATGGGCGGAGATCTCACCGGCAAGGTGCTGGTGCCGGTGGTCGAGGTCGGGCGGGGGCGCTGGGAGGCCCGCCTGTCCGGAAGGCTGCGCCGGGCGCGCGGCGACTCCGAGGTCGCCGAGCTCGAGCGCTGGGTGCGCTTCAACGGCTTCTATCCGGTGCGCTGCAGCCCCGAGGAGTACGAACGGATCGGTGCCGACCCCGAACGTCGCGACGCATTGTTCAGGTCGGCGATGCGCGACGAGCTGGCACGCTGGATCGATATCGCCGTCGACCGGCTCGAGGGTTCCGGCGTGCGCCTGCTGCTGATGCCCGGCAACGACGACGAGTGGGACATCGACGAGGTGATCGACAAGGCTCCGGAGCCGGTGATCCCCTGCGAGGGCCGGATCGTCGTGGTCGAGGGGGTGCAGTTCCTGTCCTCGGCGCTTGCCAACCCGACCCCGTGGAACTCGCCGCGCGAGCTGCCCGAGGACGAGCTGTACGCGACCCTGAGCCGCTTGGTGCAGGACCTCGATCCGGGCCTGCCGGTGGTCCTCAACCTGCACTGCCCGCCCTACGACTCCGGTCTCGATCTCGCTCCCGAGCTCACCGACGATCTGCGCGTGGTGACGGAGGGGGCGGAGGCCAGGCTCGTGCCTGTGGGGTCGCGCGCCGTGCGCCGCGTGATCGAAGAGCTGCAGCCCCCTCTCGGGCTGCACGGCCACATACACGAATCGCGCGGGGCGAGGACGATCGGACGCACGTTGTGCATCAACCCGGGCAGCGCTTACGGCGAAGGCGTGCTCGACGGAGCGATCGTCGAGCTCCAAGACGGCGAGGTCGTGTCGTACCAGCTGGTCAGCGGATGAGGAGGTAGGGGCATGGAAGTGGGTAGCCGGACCCCCACCGCGGGGTTGCAGAGCTTCGAGCGCCGCGCCACGGGACTGGTGCGGGAAGCAGGCACCCTGGACGTCCTCATCTACAACATCAACTTCGTGTCGCTCGGGCTCATGTGCGCGCTCGTCTTCCTGTACTCGACCGCGTTCTACCCCGGCGCCAACCTCTATCTCACCGCGATACTGACCTTCCTGCTCGTGCTCCCCACCAGCTTGGTGTTCGCGTTCTTCGCCAGCGCGATGCCCCGTTCGGGAGCCGACTACGTGTACGTGAGCCGCACGCTGCATCCGGCCCTCGGCATGATGTCGAGCTGGAACAACACGGTGTGGTGGTTCATCTACGGCGGGGTCCCGTCCGCCTTCTTCGCGCAGTTCGGTCTCGCACCCTTCTTCTCCACCGTGGGACAGATGGCGGGGGTGAGCTGGATGCAGACCGTGGGCACGTGGCTCGCGTCCAGCTGGGGTACCTTCGTGGCCGGTACCGCCTTGATCGTGTTCCTCGTGGCCGTGTTTTCGCGCAGCCTCAAGCTGTACTTCCGGATCCAGAACACGGTGTTCTTCCTCGCTCTGATCTCCCTGGTGCTCACCGCACTGGTATGGGCCCTGCGATCGCGCACGGGGATCATGGCCGACCTCGGTCACGGCCTCGGGGCCGCCACGCTGAGGGGCCTGGGTCAGCAGGCGGCGGCGGCCGGCTTCTCGGCCGGGGGGCCGTTCAGTCTCAAGTGGACGATCCTCGCCGGCACGTGGGTCTACATAAACCTCGTGTTCAACCAGTCGTCTGCCTACATCGGTGGCGAGGTGCGCCGGGCGTCCCGTCTGCAGCTGTGGTCGATGCCGGCGGCCGCGGTGCTGGCGGTGTCGGTCCTGTTGATACTGCTGGCCCTTGCCGACAAGGCGATCGGCCTGCACACGATCGGGAAGCTGGCAGCCGGTCAGGGCTTGCTGTTCACCCAGATCGCCGCCTTCGGGTCGGGCAACCTCGTGGTGGCGATTCTCATCATGGGGCTCTTCATCTTCACCTCCTACACGTGGCTCCCGGGTCAGATAACCAACGCCAGCCGCAACTTCCTCGCCTACTCGCTGGACGGGTTGATGCCCCGGGCCCTCGGAGACGTCCACCCGCGCTTCCACACCCCGGTCAACGCGCTGGTGTTGGTGGGGGCCGGATCGATCGCCGCGCTCGCCGCGTTCGTGTGGGTGCCCAGCTTCGCCACCCTGGTGGGGATCTTCGGGTTCATCCTCGGGTTCCTCATCGTGTCTGTGGCGGCCATGGTCTTCCCCTACCGGCTGCGGGACACGTTCGAGTCGTCGCCGGTCAACGGGCGTGTGGCGGGCGTGCCCCACATGACGATCGCCGGCGCGCTGTCCTTCATCGCCCTGGGGATCGAGGCCTGGGCCTTCCTCGTCGATCCCAGCGCCGGGCTCGACGGCCACCCGTGGTTGATCGCGATGAACGTGATCATCTTTGTCAGCGGGCTGGTGATCTACTTCGTGGCCCGCGCGATACAGGCACGGCGCGGGGTGGATATCTCGCGGCGCTTCGCCGAGATTCCGGTCGAGTAGCAGCGGGGGGTACACGCCACCCGTCCGGGGTCGAACGCTCCCCCCGGTAGCGCTTGACGCCCGATGCCGGGTGCGGTGGGATGTGGCATCGGGCGCATGCCCGCTGTGCCGGCATCAGGGGCCGACAGGAGGAGGGGGAACGATGAGGTTGCGCTCGCGCGTCGTGGGCATCGCCTGCACGCTCGCCTTGGCCATGGCGATTCCGCTGGCCGTCGCTCCGGGGGCCGGGGCGGCGAACTCCCACGCCGACTACCGTGCCGTCTGTCCCGGCTCGCCCCTGGGCACCGGGCACTGTCATGCCGAGGTCGTGACCGACAAGCAGGGCAACCCGCAGGCGTCGTCCACGCCGGCGGGCTACGGGCCGGCTCAGTTCCAGACCGCCTACGGTCTGAGTTCCGCCGCCGCGGCTCCGACCAACCAGACGATCGCGATCGTCGACGCCTACGACGATCCCACCGCCGAGAGCGATCTCGCCACCTACAGCTCGACCTTCGGGCTCCCGCCCTGTACGACGGCCGACGGCTGCTTCCGCAAGGTCAACCAGACCGGCGGCACCAACTACCCGCGCGCCGATCGCGGCTGGGCACTGGAGATATCGCTCGACGTGCAGATCGCCCACGCGCTGTGCCCCAACTGCCGGATCCTTCTGGTGGAGGCCAAGACCAACAGCTTCAGCAACCTCCTCGCGGCCGAGGACTACGCCACCGGCCACGCCAACGTCGTGTCCAATTCGTGGGGCGGATCCGAGTTCTCGGGCGAGACCTCCTACGACAGCCACTTCAACCGGCCCGGCGTGCCGATCACGGTGTCCTCGGGCGACAACGGCTACGGCGTCGAGTATCCGGCTTCGTCGCGCTACGTGACCGCGGTCGGGGGCACGACCCTGCGCCTCAACCCGGACAACACCCGGGCCTCGGAGAGCGCATGGAGCGGAGCCGGCAGCGGCTGCAGCGCGTACGAGACCAAGCCGTCGTGGCAGACCGACACCGGCTGCGGGCGGCGCACGGTCGCCGACGTGTCGGCCGATGCCGACCCCAATACCGGTGCAGCGGTGTACGACTCCTACGGCTACCAGGGCAGCAAGGGATGGTTCCAGGTCGGGGGCACGAGTCTGGCTGCGCCGCTGATCGCGGCGACCTATGCCCTCGCCGGCAACGGCAGCAGCACGACATTCGGTTCCTACCCCTACTCGCACACGTCGTCGCTGTACGACGTGACCACCGGGAACAACGGGAGCTGCGGAGGCAGCTACCTGTGCACCGCCCGCAGCGGTTACGACGGCCCGACCGGGCTCGGGACGCCCAACGGCACCGGGGCCTTCTGAGCGCGCCGTGTAGCCGGCGGTTGCGGAAGCGGGGAGCCGGCGACGTCTCCCCGTTCCGCGCCGGGGATCAGGCGCGGTCCGGCTCGAGCGAGAGGCCGAGGCGCGCCGCCATCGTCCGCAGCGCGCGGCGCTCCGCGTAGGTCGCGCCGCCCTCGAGGAGGCGCCCCGCGAGCACCGTGAGGGCGCGGATCGCCGCCGGTGAATCGAGGTCGTGATCGAGGGCGGCTTCGAAGGCCTGCTGCTCCGGAGGCATCGAGGTCGCGTCGCCCGCGTCCACGGCGACGCGCGCTGCGGCCGCAAGGCGCCGCCGGACGTCGCCCCAGTGGTGCAGATCCGCCTCGTCGTAGTCCAGCGGTTGCCGGTAGTGGCGGCTGAGGAGGTAGAGCCGCAGGGCATCTGGGTGATGGCGCGGCAGCAGCTCGCGTACGAACACCGCGTTGCCGGCCGACTTGGCCATCTTGTCGCCGTTCACCGTGACGATGCCCACGTGCATCCAGCAGCGCGCGAACGGCACCCGCCCCGTGACGGCTTCGCTCTGGGCCACCTCCGCCTCGTGGTGAGGGAACACGAGATCGGCGCCGCCCCCGTGGATGTCGATCGTGACCCCGAGGTGCTTGAGGGCGAGCGTGCTGCACTCGAGGTGCCAGCCGGGCCGCCCCGGCCCCCACGGGCTGTCCCACGCAGGCCCGTCGTCGCGCACCGCCCGCCACAGCATGAAATCGAGCGGGTCCTCCTTGCGCTCGTCGCCGATCGTGCTGTCGTCCTGAGCGGCCTCTATCCGCAGCATCTCGTCGCGGGGCAGGCGGCTGAGCTTGCCGTAGTCGACCGAGGCGGTGCGGAAGAAAACGTCCCCGCCGCGTCTGTAGGCGTGGTCGGAGGCGAGCAGACGGCGCACGACCTCCTGCATCTCGGGGATCGCGCTCGTCGCCCTGGGGAAGCGGTCGGCCGGGACCATGCCGAGGGTCGCGATGTCCTCGAGATAGATGCTCGTGTAGCGGTCGCGCAGCGCCGTGTAGGGCTCGCCGAGCCGGCGCGCCCGGGCGAGGATCGACTCGTCCACGTCGGTGATGTTCTGCACGTAGCGCACCCTGCGCCCGCGCGCCGCGAGATGGCGCACGAGGACGTCGAAGACGAGATAGGTGCGGGCGTGACCGACGTGGGTGGTGTCGTACGGGGTCACCCCGCAGACGTAGAGCGACACCTCGCGGTCGCCGGAGAGATCGACGGGGGCCCGCGTCAAGGTGTCGTGGAGGCGCAGTTGCACGCCAGCAAGCTACCCCACGCGCGCGCCGGCGGCACCCTCGCCGCGCTGCAGGAACTCGACCTGGCCGGCACGCACCGCGACGGTCAGCATCGCCCCCCCGACCACCACGAGGGTGTCGCCGGTGGCGTGGGTGAGACCCAGCAGCACGAGCCCCAGCGGCAGCGACACCAGGGCGATGATCGGTACCCAGCGGGTCGTGAACCACGCCACCGCGCCGGACAGGTACGCCGGCAGCATCTGAGGCCACGCGACCCACATCACCGCGCCGGTCGCGGGGCCGAGACCGAGGCCGCCGTCGAAGCGTTCGAACACCGACCAGTTGTGCCCGGCCACGGGGGCCGCGGCTACGAAGCCCAGCCACGGGGCATGCACGCCCCAGTGGATTGCCACCGCCACCGGCAGCGCACCTTTGGAGAGGTCGAAGATCATGGCCAGGACACCGGCCCGCACCCCGGCGGCGCGGAAGGTGCCGGCGATACCGGGGTTCTCGCCGAGCGCCTCGGGGTCCTTGCCCACGGCACGGCGTACGAGGATCTCGCCGGGCAGCACGGAACCCAGCAGGTACGCGCCGATCACCAGCGCCCACACGTTCATGCCGCCCCTCCGATCGGACACGAACGCGGCCGCAACGAGGGCACGAGGCCGGGCGTGTTCCACGCCCGCGCCAGGTGGTCGGACAGGTGCAGGATCGCGAGTCCGATGCGCGACGGTGGGCGCGGCGAGCCGCGCAGCAGCGTCCCGATCAGCGACTGCACGCGCGCCTTGCGAATCAGACCTCCATGCGTGGCCGTGACCACGTAGTTGACCGAACCGGGCGGTCCCGAGCTCGCGTAGCCGTCGGCGGAGTCGGCGAGGGCGTGCAGCCACACCTCGGTCGGATGACCGGGGGCCGGCGCGTGTGACAGGGCATGCATCAGGCGTGGGCAGGAGGCGAGGTCGCGCAGGAATGGGGAGTCGGCGGAACCCACCAGGGGGCCGAGCGTGCGGATCACCCACGACAGCGCCCGCATGCCCCAGCCGCCGGCCCAGCCCCAGCCCCAACGGCCGGGTGGCGGGTAGGTAACGGCCCCCGTGACGTCGGGCATGTCCAGCAGGATCACGCGCGACACCAGCCGGGGGTCGTGCGGGATGCGCAGGAGGTAGGTGCGCGCCACGAGGGCCCCCTCGCTCTCGGCGACCAGCGCCACCGGCCGGTGATAGGCGTCGTGCAGCAGCCGCACCTGGACGGCAAGCTTGCGGGCCGACAGCGCCAGCGACTGCAGGGTGTCCGATGCCCGGTAGGGGAGGATCGCCCGGCCGCGCGTGCCGCGGTACGAGTAGCGCCACGCGTGGAAACCGGGCGGGATCCGAAGCGAGGGCCGGGCGCTCCACCGCGAGTTGAAGCCTGCGAGGACGAGCACCGGCCGCCCCGATGCCGAGCGCGGCACGGTGGCGCTGTGGTCGTCGCCTGCGGTGTGAGGGGTGGCGGCGCTGAAGCCGGCGGCCGCCCCGGCGGTCGTGGCGGCCACGATGCCGATCGTGATCGCCGGGGCCAGCACGCGGGAGCGCCGCCGCACGATCTCCGGTGCCCGGCCGATCCGGCCCACGATCTCGAAGGTGGCGCGGGAATCGAGCACCCCGGCACCGGCGGCGACCAACACCGCGAGGGGTAACGGCAACCAAGAGATCAGCCCCCCGGCCACCGTGAGCCACACTAGCGCCGCCAGCTGCCAGCCGGCGGCGGCGAGCGAGGGCGACCACCGCCACCAGTGCCCGGCTGCCTGGGTGAGCGCGCCCTGGGGCAACACCAGCGCGATGGCGAACGACACCGGGGCGGCCACGAAGAACAGGAACGAGACGTGGGTCAGGGCGAGCCCGAACAGCACGATCACCCAGGGAGCCAGAAGCAGGGCGGCGAAGGCGTAGAACACGAGGGCGCGGCGGAAGGCGTAGACGAGCGACGGCGGGTGGTCGTTGGGCCACGCCCGCTGCACGATCCAAGCGGCATAGCCGCTGCGTGCCGCGAGCATGGCCGCCAGCTCCAAGGCGAGCATCCAGGGGGATTGGTGGTACACGGAGATCCACCTGAGGTCGTGCAGCACGTCCAGCGGCGGGGGAGCGGTGAGCTGCGGTCCCAGGGCGGCGCCGTGAGGAGGGCCGTAGGCGCCTACCAGCGCGGTCTCCCCTGCGGCCCCGAGGACGGCGGGCAGCAGCAGCTCCCACCGGCGCCAGAACGACCTCACCGTGCCGGGGTGGCCCTGCCCTCTCTGTCGCGTATCAGGGCGGCCGTAGCCAGCACGACGAGCCCCGACAGCGACAGGACCCACTGTGACGATGCCAGGGAACCCAGCGCCGGCAGCGTGACGGCCCCGACGAACTGACCCAGCAGGCCGGCCGCGATCGCCCCGATCCCGAGCCCCGCCCGGATCAGCACGTGAAAGGCGGTGAAGCCGAGGACCCGGGCCTCGCCCTCGACCTGCTCCTGCAGCGTGCTCATGCCTCCGGCCATCGCGTAGGCCGACGCGGCCCCGAAGAACAGGGCGCCGGCGAGCCCCACGTACAGGAATGGGGTCAGCACCGTGAGGAAAATCGCCGCGCCGACCGCGGCCACCGCGATCTTGAAGTCGACGATCGTCCGCCGTGCGCCGCGCAGCTGCAGGATCCCAAGCCCGCAGGCGGCGCCCATGCCGAAGACCGCGATCAGGATCCCGAACTGGGAGTCGCTCGCGTTCATCACGTTGCGTACGAGCGAGATGCCGAGCGAGAACAAGGCGCCGAGCCCGAGAGCGATCGTGAGGGCCGGGACGATCACCATGCGCACGACGGGGATCGCGAAGGCCTCGTGGAAGGCTCCGCGCGGCGCCTCGTCCTCGTGCCCGGGCTCGACCACCCGGGCCGAGCGCAGGACGCGTATCCGGCTGATGAAGTACAGCGATGCGAGGTAGGTGAGCCCGTCGATCCAGAACGCTGCGGGGTGGGTCTGGGCGGGGATGAACCCGAACGACAGCCCGGCGGTGAGGGCGGCGATCAGCGCGAAGCCTCCGGCCCCCAGCGGGATCGTCCCGAAGGACGAGCCCAGGATCAGGCTGTTGGCCAGGGGGATCGCGCCCTCGTCCTCGAGCAGCTCGGGGATCGACGAGTCCCGGGCCGGTATGAAGATCAGGCTGGCGACCTCGATCAAGAACGCCCACAGGTAGATCCACCACAACGAGTACACGAACGGCACCAGCGCGACCATCACGGCGCGCAGGGCGTCCATCGTCATCATCGTCCGGCGGTAGTCGAAGCGGCGGGCGAGTCTGCCCGCCAGGGGACCGGCGACGACCCCCGGTGCCAGGCGCAGCACGAGCACGCCGCCGACGGCGAGGTTGTTGCCGCCGGTGACCGTGTTGGTCACGGTCATGAACGCAACCGTGGCCATCCAGTCGCCGAAGGCCGAGATCGCCTGCCCGGTGAACATCTGCACGAAGCCGGGGCTCGAGCGGATCGTGCTCAGCGCCGAGGGGGAGCCGTTCTCGGTCTGGCCGCGGCGGCCGGTGTCCTGTCGTGCGTCGGTGCTCAATCGGGTCCCTTCGGATGGGGCGGCAAGCGTGACCGGCTCCCTACATCGTCGCGTGCCGCCGGACGCAGTTGTCGCCTACCCGTGCGGTAGGCCGCGGAAACGGTCCGCGCCGTGGGAGCGGGGGACGCGCGTGTGGTTCCTTTCCGCCGGGGCGGGCGCCGGGTAGCGTTGGTCCAAACGTGACCCGGCCCGAGTCTGCGCTCCCCACCGACCCATCCCGGCGGGCCCCCGCCCCGTACCAACCTGTGTGGTCGCTGTCCGATGAGGCCCTGCTGGCGGGTTACGGCGCCGGGGATCCCGGTGCCTCGGCCGCGTTCGTGCGCCGCTTCCAGTCACGTGTCTTCGGGCTCGCGATGACGCTGGTAGGAGACCCGTCCACCGCCGAGGAGGTCGCCCAGGAGGCGTTCGTGCGCGCCTTCCGGCACGCCTCGGCGTTCGACCCCAGGAGGGCCCGGGTGTCGACGTGGCTGCTGGCCATAACCCGCAACCTGGCTATAGACGCTCTCAGGGTCCGGCGCAGCGAGCCGATGGATCCGGATGCGATCCTGCGTCTCCCGCTGGTGGGGGACGAGGCCTCGCCCGAGGAGAGCGCGCTGCTGTCGGCGGACACGAGGCGGCTCGCCGACGCCCTGCGCCGGCTCCCGCCGGAGCAGAAGCGGGCGGTGGTGCTGGCGGCCCTCTACGGCCGTACCGCCAGGGAGATCAGCGAGATGGATGGGGTACCGCTGGGAACGGTCAAGACGAGGGTACGCACGGCGATGATGACCCTGCGCAAGGTGCTGGTGGACGAGCACCCGGGGCCCCGCCACGGAGGTAGCGGCGATGACGTGTGACGAGGTCAAGGCCCTGGCGCCCGAGCTCGCCCTCAACCTCGCCTCCGGTGAGCAGCGGGCCGCCGCCCTGGGCCATGTCGCCCGCTGCCCGTCGTGCCGCCGGGAGGTCGAGGCGATGAGCGAGGTCGCCGACGCGATCCTGCTGCTGGCGCCTCCGGCCGAACCGCCCCCGGGCTTCGAGTCCCGGGTGTTGTCCCGGCTGCCCGCCGCCCGCAGGCGCCCGTGGAGGCGCGTGCTGGCGGTGGCGGCCGCGGTGGTACTCACCGCCGCGTTGTCCTCGGGACTCACCTATGCGATGGGCGCGCACGATCGGCACCTCGCGGCCGAGCAGCGCGAGCAACAGGCCGGTCTCGCCGCGGTCGACGGACGCTACTTCGCCGCCGCACCCCTGCTCGGAGAAGGAGGCCGCCAGGGCCAGGTGTTCGGCTACGCGGGGCGGCCCTCGTGGGTGTACGTGGTCGCCGGCTCCGGAATGAGCGGCGACGTCTACACGGTCGACGTCGTCACCTCGGCGGGCCGCAAGGTGCCGCTCGGCTCGATGCAGGTGTGGGACGGCCGCCGGGCGTGGGGTGCGCTGCTGCCCTTCGATCTCTCCCGGGTGGCGTCGGTACAGCTGGTGAGCGGGAGCGGCACCACCTACAGCGCCCAGCTGCATCCCTGATCCCCTGCCGGAACGGCCGACGCGGCATGGTACAGACGCGCGCGGCGCTGCGAGGCAGCGTCCGGCCGGGTGTCCGAACGGGAGGGATGCATGGAGCGCAGCGCGGCCAGGTGGTGGCAGGACGCGGTGATCTACCAGGTCTACCCGCGCTCTTTCGCCGACTCCAACGGCGACGGCCACGGCGACCTGCCCGGGCTGATCGAGCGCCTCGATCACTTGCGATGGCTCGGGGTCGACGCTCTGTGGCTCACGCCGGTGTTCCCGTCGCCGAACCGTGACTGGGGCTACGACGTCTCCGACTATCTGTCGATCCACGAGGACTTCGGCACGCTGGAGGACTCGGACCGACTCGTCGCCGAGGCCTCGGCACGCGGTATGCGCGTGATCTACGACCTCGTCCCCAACCACACCAGCGACCGGCACCCGTGGTTCCTCGACGCCTGCACGGGCCGGGATGCATCGCACAGGGACTGGTACGTGTGGGCGGACCCCCGGCCGGATGGATCGCTGCCCAACAACTGGACCAGCGTGGCCGGGGGCCCGGCATGGACCCTGCATGAGCCCACCGGGCAGTACTACCTGCACAACTTCCTGCCGTCCCAGCCCGACCTCAACTGGTGGAACCCCGACGTCGGCGACGCCTTCGAGGACATCCTGACCTTCTGGTTCGAGCGCGGGATCGCCGGCTTCCGCATCGACGTTGCCCATGGCCTGGTCAAGGACCGTGAGCTGCGCGACAACCCCCTCCCCGGCGAGGACGACCCGGAGCCGTTCCACCGCCGTGGACAGGTGCCCGTGTACAACATGAATCGGCCCGAGACCCACGAGATCTTCAGGCGCTGGCGGCGACTGGCCGACGCCTCCGACCGGGTCCTGATAGGCGAGACGTGGGTCCTGCAGGTCGGCCGGATGTTGTCCTACTACGGGACCGCTGGCGACGAACTGCACCTCCCGCTCAACTTCCCCTTCGTGCTCGCCGAGCTGTCGAGCGAAGCGCTCGCCGCGATCGTCGACGAGGTCGAGAGAGGGTTGCCGGAGGGGTCGTGGCCGGTGTGGTTCGGTTCCAACCACGACATCTCTCGTTTCCCGACGCGCTGGTGCAGGAACGACGAGGACCGGGTCCGTTGCGCCCTCATGATGCTGCTGACCCTGAGGGGGACGCCGATCCTGTACTACGGGGACGAGATCGGCCAGATCGACGTGCCCGTGCCCGACGACCGGATCCGCGACACGATGGGCATGCCGGGCAGCATCAACTACCCGGGCCGCGATCCGTCGCGTACCCCGATGCAGTGGGAGCCTCGCCTCGGTGCCGGGTTTACAGCCCCGGAGGTAGAGCCGTGGTTGCCCTACGGCGACGTGGCGCGCATCAACGTCGCGGACCAGAGGCGCGATGCGGCCAGCGTCTTGAACCTGACGAGGGACCTGATAGCCCTGCGCCGGGCCCGCACGGAGCTGCGCCGCGGTGGCTACGAGAGGCTCGAAGCACCCGCCGGCGTGTGGCTGTACCGGCGCGGGGTGGACACGGTGATCGCCCTGAACCTGTCGTCACGGTCCGCCGACGTGCGCGTCGGAGACGCCCGCGTTCTGCTATCCACGCGCAGGGACCGGGACGGCGAACGCTGTGCTCGCTCGCTCACCCTGCGGGCTCACGAAGGCGTCGTGCTGGGCTGCGAGCGCTGACCGTCAACCCGTGGTGGCGCCGGCGGTGAGTCCGGATACGATGCGCCGCTGGAACAGGAACACCAGCACGACCAGGGGCAGCGTGACGACTATCGACGCCGCCGCCTGGGCCCCGTAATCGACCGTGAACTGGCTGGCGAAGTTGGGGATCGCCACGGTGGCCGGCTGGGTGGTGGGGTCGAAGGCGAAGGTATTGGCGAACAGGTACTCGTTCCAGGCGAAGATGAAGGTCAATAGGCCGGTGGTTACGACACCGGGGATCGATAGCGGCAAGGTGATGCGGAAGAACGTCTGTAGGGTCGTCGCCCCGTCGACCATGGCGGCCTGCTCGATCGAGCGGGGCAGCTCACGGAAGTAGGCGACCAGCAGGTAGACGGTGAGCGGTAACGACAGCAGGGTGTCGGGCAGGATCATCGCCCAGTACGTGTTGACGAGTCCCAGCTTGGTGAACTGCAGGAAAAGCGGGGCGATGATCGCCACCGCTGGGAAGAAGGCCATGGCGAGGATCAGGCTGCCGACGCCCTTGGCGATCGCGAAGTTCAGGCGAGCGAGCGCGTAAGCCGCGAACGACCCGATCGTGAGGCAGAACGCGGTCGTGAAACCGGCGATCACGAAGCTGTTGACGATCCCCTTGACGAACGCCGAGTTGGCAAAGACCCGCTGATAGGAGCCGAGCGAGAAGCTGTGGGGCAGGATCGTGGGCGGCGAGGCTTGCAGCTCGCCCTGACTGATGAGGCTGAGCTTCAGCACCCACAGCAGCGGGAACAGGGTGAGGAAGATGAACAGTCCCATCAGCAGGTAGAAGGCCACCTTGGAACGCGTGCTCTCGAACCCGGGCGTCATGCTCGCTACTCCGTTGGTCTCGTGCCCAGGACCCTCATGAAGAAGAAGGCGATCGCCATCGAGCTGACGAAGACGAATATCGCCGCCGCGTCCCCGAGCGAGAAGTCGAGCTGGCTGATACGTACGCCTTCGTACACGTAGGTGGACAGGGATGACAGGTTGCGCTGTCCCAGGACCCAGAAGAGGTCGTAGATGCGCCACGAGTCCAGGGTGCGGAAGAGCAACGCCACCAGCAGCGCCGGGCGCACCATCGGCAGGGTGATCCTCCAGAACCTCTGCCACGGTCCCGCCCCGTCCACGATCGCGGCCCGGTAGATGTCTTGAGGGATCACCTGCAGGCCGGCGAGCAGCAACAGGGCCATGAACGGGGTCGTCTTCCACACGTCGACGACGATCGCCGCTCCCATGAGCGGGCCGGTGCTGCCGAGGATGTTGCCGGTGTAGATGTGCAGCTTCTCGGCCAGGTACCACATGATCCCCACCTGGTCCTGGAACATCAGTGCCCACATGACGGCGGACACCGACGTCGGGAAGGCCCATGGGGCGATCGCAGTCGCGCGGGCGAAGCCACGGCCGAAGAAGCGACGGTTCAGGGCCACGGCGATGGCCATGCCCAGCACCAGCTCGAGGCTCACTGCGATGACCGTGAACACGATGGTGTTGATTAGGGCAGTGCGGAAATCGGGGTCCCCGAACATGTTGATGTAGTTGTCGATCCCCACCCAGTGAGAGGGGCGGTTCGGGGTGACGAACTGGAAGCTGAGCACGAACGCGTAGAGCAGCGGGTACACGGCGATCGCCAGGATCACGATGATCGCCGGGGTCACCATGAGGTAGGCGAGGCGCCGGTCGGGATGCGCGAACTCGTTGGTGACGCGGCGCAGCAGCCCGCCCCTGTGCTGCGGCGCGGACGCTGCCTCTATGCGCTCAACCGTGACGTTGGCCACCCAGCCGACCCCGTCCGTCGTCGCGATCGCCTAGGACGATCCCTGCTTGACGATCGATCCGATCTGCTTCTGCAACGTCGAGACGGTGTCCTGCGGGCTCGAGGCCCCCTTGAGGTTGTCGTTGAAGGCGGCCTGCATCTTGAGCGACATGTCGCTGTAGAAGGGGGATACGGGCCGGGGTCTGATCTGATCGGCGAGCTGCTTGGCCAGGGCGATCGTCGGCACCTTGTTCACGACCTCCTGGTCCTGGTAGGTGGCCTTGAGCGGTGATAGGAAGCCCCCCTTGAGGGCGCGCACCTTGGCCGCCTCGGGGCTCGCCATGTACTTGATGAACTCCCAGGCCTTGTCCTTCTTGTCGGGGTCGATCTTGGCGTTGACGAACAGGTTCCAGCCGCCGAGGCAGCTGTAACCGGTGCTCCCGCCGGCCGTGGGTAGCGAGGTGACGCCCAGCTGTGAGGGTTTGATCTTCGACTGGCTCGGGTCGGCCGCCAGCCCGATCACGTAGGGCCAGTTGCGCATGAACACCGACTCTCCGTTGAGGAAGGCGGTGTGGGACTGCTGCTCCATGTAGCTGACTACCGCCTCGGGCGCCACGCCGCTGGTGATCAGCGAACGCTCGGTGGCGAGCCCGTGGGTCGCCTGGGGGCTATCGATGATGACCTTGGTCGGATCGTTGGGATCGAGGACGTCTCCGCCGGCGGCCCAGATGAACTCCAGGGCATTGCACACGCCGCCCTCGTAATTGGCGCCCTGGAAGACGTCGCCGAACTTGGTGCCGGTCTGCTGCTGCACCTTCTTGGCCACGCTCATCAGCTCGTCGTAGCTGGTCGGTGGCTTGGACACGCCGGACTTGGCCAGCAGGTCCTTGCGGTAGTACATCATTCCGGCGTCGGTGAACCACGGTACCGCCCAGCGCTTGCCCTGGTAGGTGACCGCCTGGACCGGCCCGCTGAGGAAGTTGCTCGCCATCTCTTCGGTGAACATGTCCGAGAGGTCGAGCACCCAGCCGTTGTAGGCGAACTGGGCCGGCCAGATGACGTCGCCGGAGATGACGTCGGGACCTCCGCCGGCCTGGAACTGCGTCTTGAGCTTGTCGAAGTAGGCGCCCGAGTCCGCCGGCGCCGTCTGCCACACGACCTCGAAATCGTGTGACTTGTTGAAGCGATCGAGCAGCTCCTTGAGGGCTCCGGATTGCTCTGGCCCGTGCGTGAAGATCAGCTTGTTCGATCCGGACGACGAACTCGATCCGCCGAACCCACCGCAAGCCGGAAGGAGTGTGGCCGTCGCCAATCCCAATCCCGACAGCCGTAGGAAGTCGCGACGGCTGATCCGGTTGCTGGACGGCTCGTAGCGCGACTGACGCCCCATAGCAGAACCCCCCGGTCTCTGCCCGAACTGCCACCCGTCGCCGGGATGCTAGCACCTGCCCGGCTCGCTTGCCCGGTGCCGGACGGCGGCGTTCTACGATGCCAGCATGCTGGTCGAACGGGTCTTGTACCCACGGCTGTTCCAGCCCGAGCGCGGCTACCCCCGGACCCCGGCCGACGCCGGTCTGCCTTCCGAGGAGGTGCACTTCACGTCGGAGGACGGAACGCTGCTGACCGGCTGGCTGATCCCGGGCCAGGGCCCACTGGTGCTGTGGTCGCACGGCAATGGGGGCAACATCGCGCATCGGCTGCCGCAGGCCGCGCTGCTGCATCACCACCTCGGCGTCACCTTGTTCCTGTACGACTACCGCGGCTTCGGCACGAGCGAGGGGACGCCGACCGAGCACGGCACCTACGCGGACGCGCGCGCCGCACTGAGGACCCTGCAGGAACGCCTCGGGGTGTCCTGCTCCGACATCGTGCTGTTCGGCCAGAGCCTTGGGGCCGCGGTCACCGCTCACGTCGCGGCCCGCTGCAGGCCTCGTGCGGTGATCCTCGAAGCCGCGTTCACCTCGGTGGCAGACATCGCTCGTCACATGTATCCGTGGCTGCCGGTGTGGCCGTTGCTGCGGGGCATCTACGACGCCGAGGCCGAGGTGGTCCGGATCGAGGCTCCGTTGCTGCTGATCCACGGCAACCTCGACGACGTCGTCCCGGTACGGATGGCGCGGCGGCTGTTCGATGCGGCCGCGCCGCCCAAGCGGCTGCGCATCATCGCCGGGGGAGGTCACGGCGATCTCCACCTCGTGGGCGGGGATCGCTACCTGACGATCCTGCGCGAGGTCCTGGAAGACACCGGCACCGCCGCGCCCGTGACGGCGGAGGGCTGAGGTGCACGGACGGCGGGCTGCAGCGGGAACGGTGGTCGCGGCCGCGCTGCTGGTGGCGTTCGCCGTGGTCCTGCCGCACGGCTTCGCGCTCTCCCAGCGCACCCTGTCGCGTCCGCTGGTCGTGCCCGACACCCCGGTGCCGGCCGTCTACCTCGAGGTCCTGCTCGCAGTGATGCTGACCCTCGCGGCCGCGACCACCGTGGTGCTCGCAGGCCGCACGCGCGGTGCGCCCGCCCGGCCCGTGCGCCGCCGCATGCCGCTGTGGATGCAGCTGTTGTTCGTGGGGCTGTGCGCCGCCGCGGCCGTGGCGATCCAGCGCGTGCGCGGTTCGATCCTCGCCCGTCACCTGCCCGGCGGGGCCGGTCGTCCGCCCCGGCAGGCGGCCGAAGCGCTGGGCCACACGAGCTCGCACGTCTTCGGCGTGGCGCTCACCGCAGGCCTCGTGCTGCTCACCGTTGCCCTGGCGGTGGGTCTGTATCTGCTTCTGCGCCGGCCCCACGCGGAAGCGAGGCTGCGGGCCCCCCCGGAAAGCGATCTCGCCGCGGCAACCTCGGCCGCGTTGGAGGAGCTCGCCGAAGGCGACGACCCGCGCGCGGCGGTGATCAACTGCTACGTGCGCATGCGCGCCGCTCTGGCCGCCGCGGGCATCTCGCCGCGCCCGTCCGACACCCCGCACGAGTTCCTCGCCCGCACCCTCAGCGCGCGTGGAGCGCCGCCGGATGCCTGCCGCACGCTGACCGAACTGTTCGAGGCGGCGCGCTTCGGGCCGCACCCGGTGACCGAGGCGATGCGAGCCCGGGCAACGGACGCTCTGCAGCGCATCAGGGCGGGTGTGGACGACCGTGTCGCGGAGCGGGCCTGAGCCCGGGGCGATGGCCGATCCGATGCCCGAGCGGCCCCGGCGGAGGAGCGAGCTCGCGCCGGCTACGGCGGTGGCGGTGGGCGCGCTGCTGTGGGCCACGGTCCTCCCGGGCGAGCGCGACCTCGCGTTCGCGGTGCTGGTCCTGGATGTCTTCGCCGTGGCCGTCCACCGCCTCGTGCGGCGGCTGCGCAAGCGGTAGGACACCAGGCGCCTGAGGATCGGCCCGATCCGCTGCTCGAACTCGGCCCGGTC
>CADDZG010000017.1 GCA_902812355.1 Actinomycetota bacterium
GCGTAGCGGCGCGACGGCTGGGGGCCGGGCGCGTCCGCCGGGACGATCGCGTGAGCCCGGTCGCCGGCGTGCTGTGCCTGCGCAAGCCCGGCGAGGAGGTCGCCGCCGGGGACGCGCTCCTGCAGCTCCACGCCGACGATCCCGGGCGCCTCGATGCCGCCGTAGCGGCACTCGAGGGAGCGGTGACGATCGGCGACGAACCCCCGCCGCTGCGGCCCCCGGTGCTGGGCACGGTCACCCCGGCATGAAGGTCGAAGACCTCGGTCCGGCCCGGGCCGCAATCGTGCTCGGCTCCGGGCTGTCGGAGGTGGCGCGGACGCTCACCGGTGCCCGCCCCGTCCCCTACGAGGAGCTCGAGGGCATGCCCCGGACCTCGGTGCCGGGCCACCAGGGCGCGCTCTATGCGGGCGAAGCGGCCGGGGTTCGGGCGCTGGTGTTCGCCGGCCGCGTGCACCTCTACGAGGGCTTCGGCCCGGCCGAGGTGTGCTTCGCAGTGCGCGCGGCGTGCCGCGCCGGGTGCGACACCGTGGTGCTCACCAACGCCTGCGGCGCGATCGCCCCCGAGCTCGAGATCGGAAAGCCGTGCCTCATCGCCGACCACCTCAACCTCACCGGTCGCAACCCCCTGCGCGGCCCGGCCTTCCTCGACCTCACCGACCTCTACGACCCCGGCCTGCGAACCGCGGCGCGCGCCGTGGAACCGTCGCTGCGGGAGGGCGTCTATGCGGGGCTGGCCGGCCCGACCTACGAGACCCCCGCGGAGGTGCGGATGCTGGCGGCCCTCGGCGCCGACATGGTCGGGATGTCGACCGTGCTCGAAGCGATCGCGGCGCGCCACTGCGGTGCCCGGGTGCTGGGGATCTCCGTGCCCGCCAACCGCGCCGCCGGCCTGCAGGAGGGACCGCTGGACCATGCCGAGGTGGCGCGGCGAGGCCGGGAGGCAGCGGGTCGCCTGGAAGCGCTGCTCGCCGGCGTCCTGGCGCGCCTGTGATCAGTCGAGCAGAGTGGCGACCTTGCGCAGATCGGCGACGAAGTCGTCCATCGCCGCCCGGCGCGCGTCGTCGTCGGGCGCCCTCAGGATCGACGACGGGTGCACGGTGGCGGTCATGCAGGGCGCGAGGTCGCCCGAGCGCAGCTGCATGCGGTCGCGGCCGACCTTGAACCCCGGGCCCAGCAGCGCCCTGGCCGCGGTCGCGCCGAGCCCGACGATCACCTGCGGGCGCACCGCCCGCACCTCGGCTTCGAGCCATGGTCGGCACGCGGTGATCTGCGCCAGGCTCGGCTTGCGGTGGATCCGGCGCTTGCCTCGCTCGGTGAACCTGAAGTGCTTGACCGCGTTGGTGACGTAGGCGAGGCGCCGGTCGATCCCCGCCACCTCCAGGGCCCGGTCGAGCACCCGCCCGGCCGGCCCCACGAAAGGCTCCCCCTCGAGGTCCTCACGGTCGCCCGGCTGCTCGCCGACCAGCATGAGGCGGGCGTTGCGCGTGCCTTCGCCGAACACCGCCTGGATCGCGCCGCGGTGAAGATCGCAGCCGCGACAGGCCTGTACGGCGCGGCGCAAGGTCGGCAAGCCACCACGCGACGGCACGAAGTCCGACGCTCCCGGGAAGGTCACGCGAGTTTGATACCCGGAAGGCGCGGCGGCGACGCCGCGGGCCCCTAGTGGGTCTGGATCAGCGCGTCGAGCAGAGACGACGCGCCGATCCTGAAGGTCTCGGGGCGCACAGCGTCGGACCCGAGCACGTCGCGCACCAGACACGCGTAGCCGGCCGCGGTGGCGGCATCCCGGACCCCGCCCGAGACCTTCACCCCGCGCGGCTGTCCGGTGGTCGCGGCGAAGTCGCGCACCGCCTCGGCGATCGCCAGCACCGCCTCGGGCGTGGCTCCCGGGCCGAGCTTGCCGGTGGAGGTCTTGACCATGTCGGCGCCGCAGGCGAGGGCGAGGAGCGCGGCCCGCCGCACCTCGGCCGGGCCCGGCAGGGCTGCGGTCTCGAGGATCACCTTGAGCCGGGCGGCACCGGCCGCCGCGCGCAGCGCCAGCAGCTCGGCCGCGACACCTTCCTCGTCGCCCTCGAGCAGCTCCGCGAAGGGCAGCACGACGTCGAGCTCGGAAGCGCCGTCGGCGATCGCCCGCCGGGCCTCCGAGACCTTGATGTCGACCACCGCCTGGCCGGTGGGGAAGGCGCCGGCCACCGCGGCCACCGACACCGGGGAGGCGGACAGCAGCGCGGCGGCATCGGCGACGAAGCGCGGGTAGATGCACAGCGCCGCCACCGGAGGTGCCGAGCCGTCGCCGGCGGGGTCGAGGGCGCGCCGGGCGAGGGCCCGCACGCGCGTCGCGGTGTCGGTCGCCTCGAGCGTGGTGAGATCGATGCAGGCGATCAGGGTGTGCCTCAGTTCGTCACTTGGGGCCTGCGGTTGCCACCGCCGCGCCGCCCGGTCGGCGACGTCGGGCGTGCCGGCGCCGCAGCGGGAGACGAGGTCGATCGCGCCGGCCGGGTCCACCGCCTCAGTGACCGTGCTTGCCCGGCAGCACCGACGGGATCAACGGCAGGTTGATGCGTTTGGCCGGGCGCGGCCGGGGCGGCAGTAGGTTGACGAGCTCCTTGGCCGCGGTGTCCAGTGCCTGGGCCACCTCGGAATCGGGGGCCCGCAGGACCACCGGCATGCCGACGTCGGCGAGCTCGCGCAAGGCCGGGTCCAGCGGCACCCTGCCCAGCAGCGGGACCCCGAGACGGGCGGCGAGGCTGGCGCCCCCGCCCTCGCCGAAGATGGGGTAGGCCTTGCCGTCGTCGCCGCGGAAGAAGGACATGTTCTCGATCACCCCGGCGACCTTGAGCCCGGTCTTGGCGGCCATGAAGCCTGCGCGCTGGGCAACCTTCTCGGCCGCCGCCTGCGGCGTGGTGACGACCACCATGGACGCTCCCGGCAGGAACTGCGCGATCGAGATCGACACGTCGCCGGTCCCCGGTGGCAGATCGACGAGCAGGTAGTCGGGCTCGTCCCAGTGGACGTCGGTGAGGAACTGCTGGATCGCCTTGTGCAGCATCGGCCCCCGCCACACGACCGGGTTGTCCTCGCCGGTGAACAGTCCGATCGAGACCGTTCTCACCCCGAAGACCTCGGGCGGGATGATCATGTTGTCCACGACGGTGGGACGCTCGTGAACCCCGAGCATGCGGGGCACCGAGAACCCCCACACGTCGGCATCGAGCAGGCCCACCGAGTGGCCCTGCTTGGCGAGCGAGGCCGCCAGGTTGACCGTCGTGCTCGACTTGCCGACCCCGCCCTTGCCGGATCCGATCGCGATCACCTGGGTCGAGGAGTCCGGCCGGGCGAAGGGGGTCGCCTGCTGGCGGCGGAGCCCGCCGACCAGCGCCGAACGTTCCTGCTCGGTCATCGCCGTGAGGTCGACCTGGACGTGGGCGATGTCGGGGAAGGCCTGGCGCAGCTTGGCCGGGACGACATCGGTGAAGTAGGACTTCAGCGGGCACCCGGGGATCGTGAGGGCGATCAGCACCCTGACCGAATCGCCTTCGACCGTGATGTCCCGGACCATGTTGAGCTCGTTGAGCCCGCGATGCAGCTCGGGATCCTGGATCTCTCCGAGGACGGCGGAGATCTGCTCCTGGGTCGGCATGGACATCGATCTCGCTCCTTGACCGGGGGCTCTAGGCCTCAGGTTAAGCGACGCGCCGGGGGCCGCCCGACCGGGGCCTAGACGACGAGATCCAGGGCATCCGGCACGAGCGCGAGCTCCGCCGAGGGACGTTCGCCGAGGTATTCCCCGTCGACCTGCACGGGCAGCGGCCGATCCGCCCGCAGGGTGCAGCTCGTGATGTCGTGGTAGTAGCGGGAATGCTTCCAGCCCGGGTGACGACGGGACACGAACAGAGACCACACGAGTCCCGGTGCGATGTGGTAACCGAGCCGCGTGCGCGCGAAGACGTCGAGTCCGCCGTCGAGGGTGGCGCACGGACACACGTCGACCGGCCGCCCCCGCAGATAGGTGAAGGGGCGCGCGTTGCAGCACACGGCGAAGAGGACGCGCTCGGGAGGACGCCCCGGTGCCGCGAGGTCTATCTGCGGCTCCCGCCCGGCGTAGTGGGCGAGCCCGACCTTGAAGGCGTTCGCCACGAAAGCCCACTCACCCAGCCGGGCCTTGGCCTCGGGATCCTGCTCGGAGCGGCGCACGACCTCGGCATCGAGGCCCATCCCGGCGGCGAAGGTGAACAGGCGGTCGTCGAGGCGGCCGAGCGGGATCGTGCGCCGCGATCCCGAGCGCAGACGGTCGCTCAGCACGAGGGCTGCAGTCACCGGGTCCTGGGGACCGCCGAGGGTGCGCGCCAGCACGTTCTCCATGCCTCCGGGCAGGACCCCAAGCGCCACGCCGCTACCGGCCAGAGCCTGCACCGCCTCATTGACGGTGCCGTCGCCGCCGAGGGTGACGACCGCATCGAACCCGCGCTCGACCGCATCGCGCGCCGCGACCGTGGCCTCGCCCCGGCCCCCGGTAGTGACGACCTCGGTCTTGAGCTCGGCCGCCAGCAGCCGGGCGACGATCCGGGCGAGACGCGACGACACCGCGCGTGCGGCGGGATTGACCACCAGCATGATCTCGTTGACGGCCCGGCGCACGCCGGCATGCTAGTGCACGGTGCGGGGGCGCCTGCAGCCGCACGCCGGCGCGTCGTCAAGCGCCCCGGCACGCGCGCGGACGTTCCGCGTGGACGTTCGAGGTGTGCGGGGGCCGCCGGGGAGCCGCACGCCGGCGCGTCGGTATCCTCGGCGCCATGGATCTCGACGTCGCCCACGTGATCCCGGCCCCACCGGAGGCCGTCGCCGAGGTCACCCTCGATCCCGCCTACCAGCGCTCGCTCGAGGCGATCAGCTCCAACTTCCTGTCCCGGCGCGACGTGATCGACCAGCAGCAGCGGGACGACGGGACGGTGGTCCGGGAGATCCGCTGCGTGCTCGGCATCGATCTCCCCGGTGCGGCCCGGCGCTTCATCGGCGGGCGGGAGCCGTCATGGCGGGAAGAGTGGACCTATCATCCCGACGCCCTGCGTTGGGACTGGCGCATCCGGCCCGACGTGGGAGCCCGCCTGCTCGACGCCGCCGGCGAGATGACCTTCGAGGCCTGCGGGGAGGGCACGGTGCGCGCGGTCCGGGGCCACATCCGCTTCAACGTCCCGATCTACGGGGGCCGGGTCGAAGAGCTGGTCGTGCGCGAGCTGAGCCGGTCCTACGAGAAAGAGGCCGAGCACCTGACCCGGTGGCTCAACGGCCAGGCCGGCTGACCGCGATCCCACCCGGGACGTGACCGCCGCCCAGGGACAGGCCCTCGCGGGACCGTCAGGCAGCCTCAGGCCCCCCGCTCGTGGATCGTGCCCAGGAGGTGGGGGCGGGTGCCGTCGGGCGTGGTGAGGGCGAGGTCCCAGCCGCCGGGAATCTTGCGGGTGACGAGGCGCGCCTTGCCCGGGATGAACAGCGGCTTGCGGAACGACACCTCGACGTCGAAAGCGCCGGGGAGCCGGCCCTCCAGCGCGGCGAGGCAGCGTGCCTTGGTCCACATGCCGTGGGCGATCGCCCGCTTGAAGCCGAAGGGTCGGGCCGACAGGGCGCTGAGGTGGATCGGGTTGCGGTCGCCCGACACCGCTGCATAGCGCCGTCCGATATCCGCGGGGATCCGCAACCGCGCCCCGACGCCGTACCGTTCGCCCTCCGGGGCGCGCTGCTCCCCGGACGTCCGGGCCTCACCGCCGGTTCCGCCCGAGCCACCACGCGCCAGATAGGTGCTGCGCTCCAACCACAGCACCTCACCGTCGACCGCGGCCTCCTGGACGATGTCGAAGGTCCGGCCGCGCCGGTGCGGCTGCAGGTTCTCGGCCCAGGCCGTGAAGGTCCACGAGTCGTCCAGTCGCAACCACCGCTTCTGCTCGATGCGGTTGGCGGCGTGCACCAATCCCAGCAAGGGGAAGGGGAAGTCGTCTGCCGTCATCAGCGACAGCGCCAGGGGGAACGCAAGCACGTGAGGGAAAGTGACGGGCAGCTCGTCGCGCAGGCGGAAGCCGCACACCCGTGCGTACTCCGCCACACGATCGGGGTCGACCCGCTCGATCGTCGCAGCCACGCGCCGCTGCGGCAGCGCATCCCCGCCCTTGCGTCCGGCCACGACCGTCGCCAGCGCCCGGATGTAGAGCGTGGCCGCCGACGGCGGTGCGTCCACGATCGAGACCGCGCCGCTCATGCTCCCACCAGGCTCTGCCCGCACACCCGCACGACCTGGCCGTTGACCCCCGACGTCGCGGGTCCCGCCAGCCACGCGATCGTCTCGGCGACGTCGACCGGCAGCCCTCCCTGGCTGAGGCTGTTCATGCGCCGGCCCGCCTCGCGCGGCCCGAACGGCATCGCCGCGGTCATGTCGGTCTCGATGAACCCAGGAGCCACCGCGTTGATCGTGGCCCCGCGCTCTGCCACCGGCGCGGCCAGCGCCTGGACCATGCCGATGATGCCGGCCTTGCTCGTGGCGTAATTCGTCTGTCCCCTCTGGCCGGCGATCCCGACCATCGAGGACACCGACACGATGCGGCCCGGGCGCCTGAGGATGCCCGAACTCAGCAGGGCATCGTTGAAGCGCTCCTGGGCTGCAAGGTTGACCTCGATCACCGCCGTCCATGCGTCCTCGCGCATGTTGGCGAGGGTCTTGTCCCGGGTGATGCCGGCGTTGTGGACCATGACGTCGAGGCCCCCGTGACGGGTCCGCACGTGGTCGATCAAACGCTCGGGAGCATCCGCCGCGGTGATGTCGAGCTGCACCGCCTCGCCGCCCACCTCGTTGGCCACCCCTGCCAGCGCGTCCCCCTGAGCGGCGAGATCGACGCACACCACGTGGGCACCGTCGCGCGCGAAGGTGCGGGCGATCGCCGCCCCGATGCCGCGCGCCGCGCCGGTCACGGCCGCCACCCTGCCGCGCAGCGGAACGTCCCAGTCGTCGGGGACGACCACAAGGTCGTCGGGGACCGGGCGCACGCGCACGACCTGACCGGACACGTAAGCAGAGCGCGGGGACAGCAGGAAGCGCAGGGTCGATTCGCACACATCCTCGGCCCCCGGCGATACGTACAGCAACTGCGCGGTGGCTCCGCCGCGCAGCTCCTTGCCGACCGAACGCACGAACCCTTCGAGCGCCCGCTGCGCGATCGCCGCGGGAACGGCACCGGCTTCCTCGGGCGGGGTGCCGAGCACGATTACGCGCCCGCTCGGCAAGGTCCGCCGGATCACCGGATGAAAGAAGTCGTAGAGGGCCTTGAGCTCGCCCGACCCGGAGATGCCCGAGGCGTCGAACACGAGCCCTTTGAAGCGTTCGGTAGTGCCGGGGTCCGAACGGGTGTCGGATCCGGCCTCAGCCAGCACCTTGCGCACCGCATCGCCGAGCCGCCCCGCGGGGGCCTCGCCCAGCAACACCGGCCCGGAGATCAGCGGCCGCCCCGGCTGCCACCGCTCCAGCGGGGCCGGACGCGGCAGGCCAATGCGCCCGAGCACCTGCTTGCCCACCGGGTGGTTGGCCACCTTGAGCAGAAGGTCACGCTCGTTCGTGCTCATGCCGCCTCCAGGATCGCGGTCACTCCCTGCCCTCCGGCCGCGCAGATCGAGATCAGCCCGCGTCCGGAGCCCTTGTCGTGCAGCAGCTTGGCCAGCGTGGCGACGATGCGGCCGCCGGTGGCCGCGAACGGGTGCCCCGCCGCGAGGGACGACCCGTTGACGTTGAGGCGGTCGCGGTCGATCGTGCCCAGCGGGGAGTCCAGCCCGAGACGCTCCTTGCAGAACACCGGGTCCTCCCACGCCCGCAGGGTCATGAGCACCTGGGACGCGAACGCCTCGTGGATCTCGTAGAAGTCGAAGTCGCCGAGGCCCAGCCCGTTGCGCTGCAAAAGGCGCGGCACCGCGTACAGGGGTGCCGCCAGCAGGCCCTCGTCGCCGTGCACGAAGTCCACCGCCGCGGTCTCCGCGTCGACGAAGTAGGCGAGCACCGGCAGCGATCGCTCCTGCGCCCAGCTCTCGCTGGCGAGCAAGACGGTCGAAGCGCCGTCGGACAGCGGCGTGGAGTTACCCGCCGTCATCGTCGCCCCCTCCCGCTCACCGAACACCGGGGGCAGAGCCGCGAGCTTGTCCACCGAGGTGTCGGGGCGCAGGTTCTGGTCCCTCGTGAGGCCCAGGTACGGGGTCATGAGGTCGTCGAAGAAGCCGGCTTCGTAGGCGGCGGCCAGCTTGTGGTGGCTGGCGGCCGCATACTCGTCCTGCTCCCGCCGGGTGATCTCCCACCGCCGGGTGGACAGGTCCTGGTGCTCGCCCATCGACAGGCCCGTGCGCGGCTCGGCGTTGCGGGGGGTCGACGGGATCACGTGGCCGGGGCGCACCCGGGCGAGCGTCGCGATCCGCTCCAACGGTGAGCGTGCGGCGTTGGCCCGCAACAGGATGCGCCTGAGGTCGTCGTTGAGCTCGATCGGCGCGTCGCTGACCGTATCGACCCCTCCGGAGACGCCGCACTCGATCTGCCCGAGGGCGATCTTGTTGGCGACGTGGATCGTGGTCTCGAGCCCCGTGCCGCACGCCTGCTGCACGTCGTATGCCGGCGTCTCGGGGGCCAGGGCGCTGCCGAGCACCGCCTCGCGGGTGAGGTTGAAGTCGCGGCTGTGCTTGAGCACCGCCCCGGCGGCGACCTCGCCGAGGCGCTCGCCGGCGAGGCCGAATCGGCCCACGAGGCCGTCGAGCGCCGCCGTCAGCATGTCCTGGTTGGATGCCCGCGCGTAGGGACCGTTGGCACGGGCGAAGGGGATCCGGTTGCCGCCGACGATCGCCGCCCGCCGCACCTGAACCGGGCTCACCGCTGCGCCTCCACGTGGCGCGGTTGCGAGGTGTGCATCGCTCCTCCCTCGGTCGCGGTCGCTGCACCGTCAGGTTACTGCAAGTAACAGGCAGTCTCCTCCCCCCGGCTTTACAGGCGCGTAACGCGTCCGTTACTTGCGGGAAACGCCCGTCGGTAGGGTGAGCGCGGCCGGCCCGAGGGGGCCGGGGACAAGGAGGGATGCATGGCCAGCCCATCGGACGTCCTGGAGCTCGGGCGCAGCCACGGGGCCCGCTTCGTGGACATCCGCTTCTCAGACCTCCCGGGGATGATGCAGCACTTCTCGGTCCCGTTCGAGGAGTTCACCGAGGAAGCCTTCGAGGAGGGCCTCGGTTTCGACGGCTCGTCGATCCGCGGCTTCCAGGAGATCCAGGAATCCGACATGATCCTCGTGCCCGACCCGGCGACCGCGGTGATGGACCCCTTCCGCCGTTACCCGACGTTGCTGGTCCATGCCTTCGTCAAGGATCCGATCACCGGCGAGTTCTACAGCCGCGACCCGCGCTACATAGCGCGCAAGGCCGAGGGCTACCTCGCCGGCTCGGGGATCGCCGACACCGCCTACTTCGGGCCGGAGGCCGAGTTCTACATCTTCGATTCGATCCGTTTCGACCAGAACCAGCACTCCGGCTACTACTTCGTGGATGCGGTCGAGGGTGCATGGAACTCCGGAACCGAAGAGGAGGGGGGCAACCTCGGCTACAAGCCCCGCTACAAGGAGGGCTACTTCCCGGTCCCGCCCACCGACCATCACCAGGACCTCCGCAGTGAAATGGCCGTCACGCTGCGCGAGCTCGGCGTCCCCGTAGAGGTCCACCACCACGAAGTGGGCACCGCCGGGCAGGGCGAGATCGACATGGGCTTCGCACCGTTGCTCGAAATCGCCGACCGCCTGATGCTCTACAAGTACGTGGTCAAGAACGTCGCCCTGCGGCACGGCAAGACCGTGACCTTCATGCCCAAGCCGATCTTCCAGGACAACGGCTCCGGGATGCACGTGCACCAGAGCCTGTGGAAGGACGGCGAGCCGCTGATGTACGACGAGCTCGGCTACGCTCAGCTGTCCGACGTGGCGCGCTGGTACATCGGAGGCATCCTCGAGCATGCCGGTGCGCTGCTGGCGCTGTGCGCACCGACGACGAACTCCTACAAGCGCCTCGTCCCCGGTTACGAAGCGCCGGTGAACCTCGTCTACAGCCAGCGCAACCGCTCCGCCGCGGTGCGGATCCCCGCCTACTCTCGCTCACCCAAGGCCAAGCGGCTCGAGTTCCGCTGCCCGGACCCGTCGTGCAATCCCTACCTCGCGTTCCCCGCGATGCTCATGGCGGGTCTCGACGGGATCGTCAACAAGACCGAGCCCCCCGACCCCGTCGACAAGGACCTCTACGACTTGCCCCCCGAGGAGCTCGCCGAGGTGCCGCAGGTCCCGGGCTCGCTCGACGCCGCCCTCGACGCCCTCGAGCGAGACCACGACTTCCTGCTCGAGGGCGGAGTCTTCACCCCCGATGTGATCGAGACGTGGATCGCCTACAAGCGCACCCGTGAGGTGGACGAGATGCGCCTGCGTCCCCATCCCTACGAGTTCCACCTCTATTACGACGTCTGATCCATCCCCTACGCGCGGGGCCCGCGGCTTCTGCCGCGGGCCCCGGTGTGTCGTGGTTCGTGCGCTACTACGGTGCCGTGCTGAAGGCGTAGATATCGGAGTTGCCGAAGTTGGGCGGACACACCTGCTCGACCGGCGGCGGCGTCGGGGCCGTGGGGTCGTCGGGCGCATCCTCGTTGCGGCCCGGCTCCTCCGCCTCGGCCGGCTTACCCCCGCTCACCACGTAGTCGTGCAGCTGCTGGCGGTAGGTGTCTATCGCCGGACAGTCCGCGGCGTTGCGCACGTCGTTCCACACGGACACCGAGTAATCCGCGGTCGCCGCGGAGTAGACGTAGTCGCCGAGGAACTCTGCCGCCAGGTTGTTCTGGCTGCTGCCGCGTGCGTCGCCCGGCGGGCTGCCGCTGCTGCGGTGGATCTCGGTGAAGGGTCCCACCGCTCCCGTCGACGTGTCCACCGAAGCCTGCTTGACCACGCCCACGAGGTAGCGGGCGTTGCCCGGACCCTCGGTCCCATCACGGAACGGCGTCGTCCAGCCGTTGTAGACGACATAGACGGTGCTGCCGTCGGGCGAGATCGAGGGAGCCGCGTAGTAGCCGCGGTCGCCCGGAGTCTCGATCTGCCGCGGGGCGCTCCACGACGCCCCGCCGTCCGTCGACGTCGTGAACATCACGTGCTCGTGGTTGAGGCCGTCACGGCCGTCCGCCCACGCATCCACGATCTGGTTGGTCGCTCCCTCACCCGTGGGTGCACCGTTGGCGATGTCCACGGAGGGGGCGGGCCCGAGGTCGTCGCGGGCACCGGCGACACCGTCTTCGACGCAACGCCCGATCGACGGCTCGAAGGCGTTGCACAGGTCGACCGCGTCGACGACCTTGTGCGGCCGGCTCCAGGTGCGGCCTCCATTGCGCGAGACCACGACCATCTGCTTGCCGTGGCCCGGGAAACCGACCGCGAACTGGTAGTAGAAGACGTAGACCACGCCGTGGCTATCGGTGCGCACGGTGCACCCGCTGCTCCCGAAGCCGTGGTTTGTGTGTGAGTTGGCCGCCGCGGCCGTGATCTGGTGCGTCTTCCACGTGTCGCCCCCGTCACGCGAAGTAGCGATCATCAGGGGCTGCGCGATGGCGTTCGGGCTCAGCTCCTGGCTGCGGAACGCGGCGTTGCAGACATAGACGTTGCCGAAGAAGGGGCTGCTGGCGGCGTTGTCGGCCCAGATCTGCTCTTTGTCGGAGAACAACGTCGAGTTCTGCTTGCTCACGATCACCGGGTCCATCCACGCGGAGTTGTCCCCCGAGGCGGCCGCTTGCGGGTCGTCGGTGCGCGACACCGCGATCGCCTCGAAGCCCTTGAACGCCTGCCCGGTGCCGCACGGCGAACCGCAGTTGCTCGTCAGGTTGGCGTAGTAGAGCCGCGAGCCATTGTCCCACGAGAAACCGCCCGGGCCCGGAGCAGGCCCGAAGGCAACGGCCGGGTCGCCGTCGGACACGAGTCCGTGGGTGTTGTAGTTCGGCAGCGTCCCGATCGGCCCGATCTGCGGCGTGCAAGGCGGATCGTTGTCCCCCGGCGCGCCGACGCAGTTGCGCGCAGTGAGGCCCTGGTAGGTGGGCTGAACCCAGGTCTTGCCGCTGTCGAAGGAGAAGTAGACGCCCGATACCCCGACGCCGTCGGTGAACGGGCAGGTGTTGTCGGTGCCCGCGTTGCAGTGCTCCATGTCGATGTTGTCGTTGGAGCCTGCCACCACGACGTTGGGATGAGCCGCGTCGATCGCGACCGCGGGTTCGTTCTGCTTGTTCGCCGAGAACGGCCCCGTCGGGCTGCCGTTGGTGACGAGACTGTCGCCCGACTGCGCCCCTACCGGGGCCGCCGGTACCAGAAGAGCCCCGAGCAGCACGGCGGCGGCGAGCAGGGCTGATCGCTTCTTCATGAGCTCCCCCCGTTCGAGATGCGTGCCGTCCGTTGCAACCCTAGCCTTACAGAACATGCCAGACAAGCCGGCGTTCCGGACAAAACCTCAGGTAGGTGACGAACCGGCACACGCATCCGGCAAGTCCCCCCTTGCGCGTAAGGCGCGTCGTCGCGCGCGCCGGTCACCCGTAGATCAAGGGTTCGGTGACCCGGCGCGACCTCCGGGTGGCGCGCAGGTAGGCCTCTTCGAGCTGCTGGCGCGGCGACTCCGTGAAGCCCATCGCCTTGCCCAGCGCCTCAAGGTCCTCGGGCCGGTTCGGCAGCACGTCGACCGGGCGGCCGAACAGCATGTAGAGGCGGTTGCGCAGGGTGGTGAGGAAACGGTAGGTGTCGCACAGCCGGGTCGCGGCTTCCTCTTCCAGCAGGCCGAGACTGCGCGCCGCGGCCAGGGCCTCCGTGGTGCCGGTGACCCGCAGAGGCGGATGGTCAAGGCCGTGGCGCAGCTGCAACAGCTGGGCGGCAAACTCGATGTCGGACAGTCCACCGGGACCGAGCTTGAGGTGGCGGCGCGCTTCGGTGCCGCGCGGGATGCGCTCCCGCTCCATGCGCGCCTTGAGATGACGTATCTCCATCAGCTCCTCCGAGGTCACCGGCACCTCGTAGGCGACGCGTTCGGCGAGCTCCCGGACCCGCTCCCCGAGGCCGGCATCACCGGCCGCGAAACGGGCCTTCGTCACCGCGAGCCGCTCCCACGGGCGGGCCCAGCGCTCGTAGTAACCGCGCAACGCGTCGAACGACCGCACCAGCGGACCGGCCCGGCCCTCCGGGCGCAACGCAGCATCGATGCGGAAAGCCTGGCCTTCCGGGGTGACCTCGCCGATCGCGCGCATCAGGTCGGCGGCGACCCGCTCGGCCGCGGCCACGTCCCCCTCGCACACGAACATCACGTCGATGTCGGATGCGTAGTTGAGCTCGCGCGCTCCGAGCTTGCCCAGCGCCACGACCGCAAGCGCAACGTCTCCGCCCTCGAGCGCAGCCTCGAGGCACGCGTCGGCGACGTCGGCCAGAGCCGCGCCGACCTCGTCGGGCCCCAGTGATCCGGCCAGATCGGCGAGGGCGATACGCAGCATCTCGCGCCGCTTGAAGCGCCTCAGACCTGCGGAACGCGCCGCCGGTTCCCGCCAGCGCAGCGACAATCGCGCCTCGTGCACGAGGCGCTCCCGGTCCTTGCGGGCGGTGCCCGCGTCGGCGGTGATCAGCGACAGCTCCTCGGGGGCCTGGGCGAGGATCTCTCCGAGCAGGCGCCCGCTGCCGAGGACCCGGGCCAGCAGCGCCAGCGCCGGCGGGTTGTCGCGCAGGCCCCCGAGCACGTCGAGGCGCTCGCCGAGAGCCTCACCCAGGCGCAGGAAACCCAGCAGCCCCTCGTCGGGCAGCGGTGAGCTCGCCAGGAAGCGCAGCATGGCGGGGGTCAGCACCCGCAGCAGCTTGGCACGCCGTGAGGTGCCCGACACCAGCCCATCGAGGGTGCGGGCGGCGCGCTCGACGTCGCGGAAGCCGAGCAGCCCCAGCCGCTGACGCAGGGCCGCGGGCGACAGCCGGCCTGCGGCCGGGTCGGCAAGCGTCTCGATCATCGGACGGTAGAAGACGCGCTCGAAGCGGGCACGCACGTCGGTCAGCACCGCGTGGTGGGTGCTCTCGAAACGCTCCACCGCCGATGCCTGAGGGTTGTCGCGGAAACCCAGCACCCGCGCCAGCCGCATGCGTTCGCCGGGGTCGCGCGGGAGACGGTGGACCCTGCGCTCGCGCCACATCTGCAGGCGATGCTCGACCGTGCGCAGCCACGTGTAGTCGACCGCCAGGCCGGCCCCGTCCTCGTCGGCCACGTAACCTCCGGCGATCAGCGCTCGCAGCGCCGAAAGGGTCCCGGGCTCGCGCACCGTGGCGTCGGTCCCCCCGTGCACGAGCTGCAGCAGCTGCACGGTGAACTCGATGTCCCGGATCCCACCGGGGCCGAGCTTGACGTCGTCGCGTTGGCGATCCCTGGCACGGCGCGCGGCGCGCACGGCATGCTCCTCCACCCGTTGCTTCATCGCCCGCACCGCGGCGATGCGTTCGGGGTCGACCTCTTCGGAGAACACGACCGCGCGGGTCTCGTCCACCAGGCGCTGCGCGGCTCCGGCGGTCACGGCACGCGCCTTGATCAGCGCCTGGTGCTCCCATGGTTGCGCCCACCGGCGGTAGTACTCGAGGCATGCGTCGAGGCTGCGCACCAACGGCCCGTTGCGGCCCTCGGGACGCAGGGTGGTGTCGATCCTGTAGGCCTGGCCCTCCGGGCTCGGTCCGCCGAGCTCCTGCAACAGGGCACGCGCACGACCCGTCGAGGCGACAGGATCCTCGTCGCACACGAACGTGATGTCGATGTCCGAGCAGTAGTTGAGTTCGGTCGCTCCGAGCTTGCCGAGGGCGACGATGCCGAGCCGCCCCTCGGGGTCCAGCTCGCCGAGCGCCACCAGCAGAGTCGCATCGGCGAGTGCGGACAGCGCCGCCATCGTCTCGGGCAGGGACAGCTCTCCGGCGAGGTCGCGTGCCGCTATCGCCGCCAGGCGCCTGCGGCGTTCGAGCCGCAGAGCGCCCATACCGCCTGCGGCCGATGCCTCGCCCAGGATCGCGCGCAGCTGCCGGGGGCCGGGCAGAGGCCCGGGATCCGCGACGATCGCGGCGGCGTGCTCGTCGCGAGCGACGAAGGCGGCGAGAGACCGGCTGCCCGCCTGCAGGGCGTCCGAACGCGCCGTCGGCGCGACCGCTGGGTCAGACACCGGGCGCGCCGTAGTCGGCAAGGCTGCTGTTCCTTAAGCACAAGCCGGTCACTTGTTGTTCTGTCTCGAGCACAATATCTGCCCCAGGATTTTCATACCAGGGCCAGTGGCTACGACACGTGTAGGGCCGCTAGCGTACCCGGCGACCTGAGAGGTGCCGAGGCGCCTCGTACGTGGTGGGGGCCGTCGCGGGACCCGACCACCGACAGCGGCACACCCCGGCGTCGCGGGAGGGCCGTCCGCTAGGGACGGTCTTGCCGGGGAGGTGCCGACGACAGCAGCGCAGGGGAGTCCGCCGCGCCCCCGTGGCGTCGGCCGGCCGGCCCGACGGCCGTCCCCGGTCTGCACGCATGGGGAGGTTCGGGATGACCGGTTGCGTCACCGGCGTGCGCGGGCGCGCGGCGACGATTACCGCCGGGTTGCTCACGGTTGCGGCCGTGATCGCGGCCAGCGCGGCCCCCGCCTACGCGGGCTATCGCCTGGAGAGACGGCACATCAAGCACCGTGCCCTCGAGCAAAGGGGAGCCCCGTACGTCTACGGTGGCGCATCGCCGTCGGGCTTCGACTGTTCGGGGTTCACGATGTGGGACTTCGCCAAGAGCGGCGAATACCTGCCGCACTCCGCGGCCAAGCAGTACCGGCTCGCCCGCAAGAGCGGGTTCGCGCGGGTGCGCAAGCGCAGCAATCTCAAGGTCGGCGATCTCGTCTTCTTTCACACCCTGTCGGGGGTGAAGGTCGGACACGTCGGCATCTACATCGGGCGCGGCAGGTTCATTTCCGCCACCACCTCGCACGGCGTCCACGTCGATTCGGTGCGCGATCCGTACTACTGGGGGCCCCGCTGGGTAGGAGCCACCCGCACCCCGATCACCCGGCCCCGCAACGCCGTGTGAGTCCCCCTCACAGCACCGGGAGGTAACGCCGTATCTCGTAGGGCGATACGTAGCCCTTGTAGGACTCCCACTCTGCGATCTTGTTGCGCAGGAGGTACTCGAACACCTGCTCGCCGAGCGCGTCCGCGACGAGATCCGAATCCTCCATCACCCGCACCGCCTCGTAGAGATCGGCGGGCAACTCTTCGATCCCCCGGGCCCTGCGCTCGGCCTCGGTCATCTCGTAGATGTTGTCGGTGGCCTCGGGCGGGAGCTCGTAGCCCTCGTCGATCCCCTTGAGTCCCGCCGCCAGGATCACCGAGAAGGCGAGGTACGGGTTGCAGGCCGGATCGGGCGAGCGGAACTCGATGCGCGTCGACTGCTCCTTGCGTGGCTTGTACATCGGGACCCGCACCAGAGCGGAGCGGTTGTGGCGTCCCCAGCACACGTAGACCGGGGCCTCGGGGACGGGGAAGCCTGCCCCCGCGGTCAGGCGCTTGTAGGAGTTGACCCACTGGTTCGTGACCGCAGTTATCTCGCGCGCGTGGCGGATCAACCCGGCGATGAAAGCTCTGGCCACCTTCGACAGGTGGTACTCGTCGGCGGGATCGTGGAACGCGTTCTCGTCCCCCTCGAAGAGCGAGATGTGCGTGTGCATACCGTTGCCCGGCAGATCGGTGGCCGGTTTCGGCATGAAGGTCGCATAGACGCCGCGTGCGGCCGCCATCTCTTTGACCACGAGCCGGAAGGTCATCACCGAGTCGGCCATCGTCAACGCATCGGCGTTACGCAGATCGATCTCGTGCTGGGAGGGGGCGACCTCGTGGTGAGAGAACTCGACCGGGATCCCCATGCGCTCGAGCACGCCGATCGTGTCGCGGCGCAACTCCTGGGTGACGTCGGCCTGGGTGAGGTCGAAGTAGCCGCCGGAGTCGATCGGCTCGGTCGTGTCTGCGGCCCGGAACACGAAGAACTCCATCTCCGGATGCACGTAGAAGCTGAAACCCCGTTCCGACGCCCGCTCGAGGTTGCGCTTGAGCACGTAGCGCGGATCGCCCCAGAAGGGGCGCCCGTCGGGGGTGTGGATGTCGCAGAACATCCGGGCCGCGCCGTCGGAGCCACCCGGCAGGGGCAGGATCTGGAAGGTCGAGGGATCGGGGCGGGCCAGCATGTCGGACTCCTGGACCCGGGCGAACCCCTCGATCGCGGAGCCGTCGAAACCGATCCCCTCGTCGAACGCCTGCTCCAGCTCCTCGGAGGCGACGGCGAAGCTCTTGAGGAAGCCGAGGACGTCGGTGAACCACAGCCACACCAAGCGGATCCCCCGCTCCTCGATCGTGCGCAGGACGTAGTCCTGTTGGCGCTCCATCACATCACCATAAGGGGCGCTTGTTGCGGGAGAGTTAACCGGAGCCCCCGGGGGCAGCCGTGGCCGCGTAGGCTCAGAACATGCTCCGGGTGGCGCTGGCCCAGCTGAACCAGACCGTCGGCGACCTCGACGGCAACGTCGAGCGCCTGCGGCGCGCGCTCAAGGAGGCGGATCAGGCGGGGGCCCAGCTGGTGGCCGCGCCCGAGCTCGCGGTGACCGGCTACCCGCCCGAGGACCTCGTGTTCAAGCCGTCCTTCGTCGCCGCCAACCGCGCCGCCCTCGAAGAGGTCGCCGGGGCCACGGGGGACGCGGTGGCCGTGATCGGCTTCGTGGACCGCAGCGGTGACACCCTGTACAACGCCGCCGCTGTGTGCCGGCAGGGCAGGGTGCTGGCCATCTACCACAAGCATCTGCTGCCCAACTACGGCGTGTTCGACGAGCGCCGCTACTTCCGGCCCGGGCGCGGCCACACTTTGCTCGACACCCCGGCCGGTGTGATCGGCGTGAGCATCTGCGAGGACGCATGGGAGCCCGACGGGCCGGTCGTGGCCCAGGGCGACGCCGGTGCCCAAGTGGTGATCAACATCAACGCCTCCCCCTTCCACAAGGGCAAGGCGGACGAGCGCATCGACATGCTCGCCGAGCGCGCCCGCAGGGCCGGCGCGGCGATCGTCTACGTCAACATGGTCGGCGGCCAAGACGAGCTCGTCTTCGACGGGGCGTCGCTCGTGCTCGGGCCCGGCGGCGAGCTCGTCGCCCGCCTGCCGTCGTTCGAGGAGCAGGTCGCAGTGGTCGACGTGCCCGTGGGTAGCCCCGGGGGCAGGCGCCACCCTTCGGTGCGACACCTGCGGGTCGATCTACCCGAGGCGCGCGGCCCGGCCCCGGTGCCGCCGCACGCCGACATCCCCGAGCCGGCCGCGGAGATCTACGGCGCGCTCGTGACCGGCCTGCGCGATTACGTGATCAAAAACGGCTTCCACGAGGTCGTGGTCGGGCTGTCGGGGGGCATCGATTCCTCGCTCACGGCCACCGTGGCCGCCGACGCTCTGGGGCCGGACGCGGTCCTCGGCGTGCTCATGCCGTCTCCGTTCTCGACCGAACATTCGCTCTCAGACGCGCGCCGGCTGGCGGCGGAGCTCGGGATCCGCAACGCGCTGATCCGCATCGACGGGATCTACGAGGCGTACCTCGACGCGCTGCGCGGCGCCTTCGGCCCCCACCCAGAAGGCGTAGCCGAGGAGAACATCCAGGCCCGGATCCGGGGCAACCTGTTGATGGCCGTGTCCAACCGCTGGGGCCACCTCCTGGTGGCGACCGGCAACAAGTCGGAGATGGCGTGCGGTTACGCCACGCTCTACGGGGACATGGCCGGCGGCTACGCCCTGCTCAAGGACGTCTTCAAGACCGAGGTCTACGCTCTCGCCCGCTGGCGCAACGCTCAGACGCCGGCGATCCCGGACAACGTCCTCACCAAGGCCCCGTCGGCCGAGCTGCGCCCGGACCAGAAGGACGAGGATTCGCTGCCCCCCTACCCGCTGCTCGACGGCATCCTCGAGCGCTACATCGAACGCGACCTCGACATCGACGCGATCGTGGGCGACGGCTACGACCGGGACACGGTGCGGAGGGTGATCGAGCTCGTCGACCGCGCCGAATACAAGCGCCGCCAGGCCCCTCCGGGTCCCAAGGTGACGACCAAGGCGTTCGGTCGCGACCGCCGGCTCCCGATCACCAACGCGTGGCGAGGGGGGCCGGGGGGCCGCGGCCTCGTCGAGTCACCCGACCAGGGGTGAGGTGCCGTGCTCACCGTCCTGGTGCTGTCCGACCAGGTGAGCGAGGTCACCGACTTGCTCCCCGGGTTCCCCGCGGGGGCCTACCGCACCGAGGTGATGGCGCTCAAAGAGGCGGAGCCGGGCGCGCTGATCCCTCTGCACCCCGACCTCGTGATCGTCGACGCCACGGGCGACCTCGCCGCGGCCGAGGCGACCACCAGGCGGTTGTCTCTGGCGTGGGAGATCGGGCTGCCGCCGATCCTCGTGGTGCTCGACGAGGACGGGGCGGCTCGCTTCGGCTTCGATAGCGGGGCCGATGACTTCGTGCTCGCGGGGGCGCCCCCGGCCGAGGTCGCCACGCGGCTCGCCTTGCTCGTGCGCCGCTCCGGCCGCGGCGAGGACGCTGCGGTACTGAGGGTCGGAGACCTCACGATCAACCCCGAGAACTACCAAGTCTACGTGCGCGGCCGGCCGCTGGACCTCACCTACAAGGAGTTCGAGCTCCTGCGCTTCCTCGCCCAGCGGCCGGGACGGGTGTGCGACCGCGACCTGCTGCTGCGAGAGGTATGGGGCTACGACTACTACGGGGGCACGCGCACCGTGGACGTCCACATCCGGCGATTGCGGGCCAAGCTCGGTGTCGAGCACGAGGCCCTGATCGAGACGATCCGCAACGTCGGCTACCGCCTCCTCCCGCGCCCGCGTGAGCGCTGATGCTGACCGCCGCGGCGATAGTGCTCGCCTTCTTCGTCCTCCCCGCCCCGTGGTCGTGGGCCGTGCTCGCGGCCGCAGTCACCATCGACGGGGTCGAGCTCGGGATATGGCTCCGTATGCGGCGGCGCCGGGCCCTGACCGGCCCCGACGCCCTCATCGGATCGAAGGGGGTCGCGCTCACCGACTGCCGGCCCGAAGGCGAGGTGCGCGTCCAGGGTCAGATCTGGAAGGCATGCTGTCCCGTGGGGGTCGCAGCCGGCACCACCGTCACCATCGTAGGTGTGCGGGAGCTGGTCCTGGAGGTCGTCCCCGAGACGACGCAGGCATCCGCTCGACCGCCGCGCCCGTAGCACAGTTCGACGCCGCGGCCGAGGGACGGCCGCACCGCCAAAGTGGAGGTTCCGATCGCCGGCCCCAGCTACGCATCCGTGCCCGCTCCGCGACCGGCGCCTGCCGCCCTCCCGGCCCGGTGCTGCCGCCGCGCCCACTGCCCGGAGGGACGGCCGTGATCTCGGTGCTGGTCGTCGACGACCATCCCATCGTGCGCCACGGGCTGATCCACGCCCTCGGCGGCTTCGAAGGGGTCATGGTGGTAGGCCACGTGGGGGATGCGGACGCGACCGCATTGGCGCGCTCCCTACTGCCGCAGGTCGTGCTGATCGATCCGGCGACCCCTGCAGGAGACACGATACGCGGGCTGTTGCGGGCCCACCCCGCGGCCCGCGTGGTGGTCCTCACCTCGCACCCGGACCGCGACCTGATTGTGGAAGCTTTCGAGGCCGGAGCGGCCGGGTTCATGCTCAAGGATGCCGAGCCGGCCGATCTCCTGCGGGCCGTCGAAGCCGTCGCCGGGGGCGGCTGCCCGCTCGACCCGAGAGCCGCGGCGGTGATGCTCGAGACCCACCCCGGGCACCGCCACGCCCCCGGCGGGCTGTCGGGACGGGAGCGAGAGGTGCTCGCCATGGTGGGGCGGGGCCTGGCGAACAAGCAGATCGCCCGTCGGCTCGGCATCAGCGAGAAGACGGTCAAGGCTCACCTCACGAGCATCTTCAGGCGCATCGGAGCGGTCGACCGGACGCAGGCTGCCTTGTGGGCCCACCGGCACGGCCTGCTCGAGCGCTGATCGCCCGAGGGCCGGCCGTCGTCACCGCGACGAGCCGCGCGCTGGCGGGCCCGCCCCTTCCGCCCGACGCGTCCCCGTCACAGCGTGACGTGCGCGGTGCAGGTCTCGCTGCCGTTGCGGCGGGTGGCACGTGCCCGGATCGTGTCCGAGCCGGCGCGGTTGCGCGTCCGCTTGGTGACCTCGAACGAACCGCTCGGCGGCTGGGTCACCCGGTCGCCGGAGAAGAATCGCTCCCCGTTGTCCCTGAGAACCACGTGCCACGTCTGGCCGGCACGGTTGGAGTCCACCTCGAACTGCACCTCGATGCGGCCGTCGTCGTGGGCGGCCTTGAGCTTGGCGGCGCTCGGGCCCGTGCAGCTGCCCCCGGCAGTCACCCCGCCGCCACCCGAGGCCAGCGCCGGAGCCGCACCGGCAACCACGGCGGCCCCGACCGCCGCGGCGATGATCGCCCGGAACCCCTTGCCCCTGCTTCGCTCTGCCATCGTTCCCTCCCGTTGTCGCCCGCTCCGCTCGGAGCGGGTCGGGCTTCACGGTGGCATGCGCGCGGTCGGAGCCGCCATCGGACCTTGGTCCTAGGACCCCCCGGCTCACAGACCCGCCGCAAGCCCACAACGATCTCCGTAGCCCCCGGCAGGTCCCTCGCCCGGCCGAGCGCGGCCGGCGACCCCGGTGATTCGGGTCGGCCCCGCCGATGGGCCACCGGGCCTGCGCCAACCACGGCGGGACCGTCCACAGTCCGGAGACGCGGCGCCCGTCCGGGCTCATCCGAGG